>CANMUN010000001.1 GCA_947500875.1 Flavobacteriales bacterium
CGTAATCCCAAACTAAACCGTTATCAGAAAACAAAAAACGCCGAACCTTGCGACAGCAAGGTGGACTTTATGCTTGGAATGAGTTCAACCCCGGGAAAACGAGCAACGCTCGTAATCCCAAACTAAACCGTTATCAGAAAACAACTTAGGCCGAACCTTGCGACAGCAAGGTGGACTTTATGCTTGGAATGAGTCCAACCCCGGGAAAACGAGCAAGGCTCGTAATCCCAAACTAAACCGTTATCAGAAAACAAAAAACGCCGAACCTTGCGACAGCAAGGTGGACTTTATGCTTGGAATGAGTTCAACCCCGGGAAAACGAGCAAGGCTCGTAATCCCAAACTAAACCGTTATCAGAAAACAACTTAGGCCGGGGCAAATTTAAACCCACCCATCGAACTATTTTTTCACCTTCTTGAGAACAACGGTTTGGTAGAATCCAAGGTTGTACGTTGATAAACCGAAGGTTCCGTCCTGCTCGTCCACGATTTCTTTCAACGACAACGGATGCAAGGAACCCCCAAACACCTTAAATTCCAAGAAACCTTTAGCCGTTCTGCAAAGCTGAGACCCCATGTAAGTTTCGGAAACATCGCTGTCTTTGATGCTGTAAAAATCCATTAAACACTCTCCGAAAAGCTTCATGGGAAGAACAATCCCTTCACCTTCGTTCATGAATAAGGTGTCACGGAGCCGTTCGATTCGGTAATCTTTCACAACATATCCTGGTTGTCCCGTTGAGGCATAGGTCATTTTAAAAGACCACGTGGCGTCCTTTTCCAATTCCTTGAACACCAATTGCACCGGCACTTCGCCGTAAGGGTTCGAACTCTTGGAATACAGGTACATCGTACCTCGGTAAGTTCCCAACCACGAGGAAGGAATGCTTTGGCAGAAGGCTAAAGCACCTGAAAATAGAAGATACAGGAGGAACGATGAGCGCATGTAGGTGTAATGAATTTAATTCAAGACAATTTCATCTCAAATCAGCTTTTACTGAAAATAACTTTATTTACGCCCTACTCCTTCACAAAACGCACCACGCCTTGAGCACCAGAGCTCAGGGTGTAATGCAAGAAGTAAACGCCCGTGCTCCAAGAAGACACCGGAATTTGCGGGTTGGAAACCTCCATCACGTTCTGTGAGGTCATTTTGCTTCCGCTGATCGAATACACCGTTAAGGTGCCACGAGAACTTGCTCCTAGCACTACCGAAGCGCATCCGTCTTGTAGGCAAATGCTCGGTACGAAGCTAGCTTCCGTTAAGCCCAATTGCGACGTGTAGAATTGGTCGATAATGAGCAAGGTGTTGTAATTGGTGTTTTTCTGCGGACAGTGAATTTCCGAACTTGCGGTGTAGGACTGCGCCAAAGGAGGAAACAAAGAATAACCTACCGTATAGGTCGCCATGAGGTTCGCAGGTACAAGTGTATCGTACACCTGCCATGTAAGGTAAATGCTGTCCAATGCGTTCGGATTACCTGAAGGAATGTACTGCGATCCACTGATGAATGCCGCACCGATGGCGTTGTAGTCAATGCTGCAATCCAAAACCTGTTGCATTCCCAAAGAATCCATGACGTTTCCAATGTTGTTGTTATTAATCACGAAAACTGTGTCATTACCGGGATTTACCGTTGCTGAAACCACAAAACTGTCGCAGGCCATGCATCCGTTCATGTCTGTCACGCAGCAGTTGTACACGCCCACCCCAAGTCCTGCAATCGTGCTGGTTGTGGCGCCGTTGCTCCACGTGAAGGTGTAGGGTGCAGCACCGCCCATCGCGGAAACGGTTGCCGTTCCGTCCAAGGCCATCGGAGAGCTTGCCGCCGTACCACTAACGATCGCTTGCAGACCGTTGCATGGATTACCGGATATAACAAAAGTTGCCATAACTGAATCAATGAATGTAGTGTAATACACACCATAGGTTCCTGCACAAAGGTTAGAAACACTCGTTACTCCTTGCGCAAAAATACTTCCGTTGCCAGAATACCAAACGATGGTATTAGTAATCACGTTGTTCGGATTGGTTATCGAAGCGGATCCGTCACAGGCATTTGGGCTCGAAGCATCGATCACCGTCAAAGGAGAGGCGGGTTGGGCAAAAGCGTAATTCCAAGCTAAAAGAACAAAGGTAAGAGCGGTAAAAAGGCTAGTTTTCATCACAAAATTTTTATTAAACGTACTCAAACTATTTCACCCAACAAATCATAGGGCTCGGCGGAAACCATTCGAACCATGGAAAAATCCCCTATAGGCACGTACAAATCGGGCGTGCGAAGCACCTTCACCTCATTATCCACCTCAGGGGAATCAAATTCCGTTCGTCCAATAAAATAGTCCCCTTCCACCCGATCAAAAACGGTTTTAAAAGTTCGTCCCACTTTGTGTTGGTTCAAGGCATGGCTAATTCCCGCTTGCATTTCCATGATTTCGTCCGCACGTTTTCGTTTTAATTCCTCCGGAACGTCGTCGGCAAGTTGATAGGCATGCGTATTTTCCTCATGGGAATAGGTGAATATACCGAGTCGGTCAAACCGGCTGCGCTCTACAAAACCCTTCATTTCCTCAAAATCTGCTTCCGTTTCTCCAGGAAATCCTGAAATGAGGGTCGTCCGCAATGCAATTTCGGGAATGCGTTGTCGAATCGCATCCAACAATTCTTCTGTTTTTTCTCGGGTAATTCCTCTGCGCATCGCTTGAAGCATGGCGGTGGAACCGTGCTGTAACGGAATATCGAGGTAGTTGCAAACGTTGGTTCGTTCCTTCATTACCTCTAACACATCCATGGGAAAACCCGCAGGGAACGCGTAATGCAAACGAATCCACTCAATGCCCTCAATGTCGGATAATTCTGCCAAGAGCTCCGCCAAATTGCGTTTTTTGTAAATGTCTAATCCGTAATAGGTCAAATCTTGAGCAATCAATAACAGTTCCTTCACTCCTTTTTGGGCCAAATCTTGCGCATTGGACACTAATTGTTCCATTGGAGTTGAAACGTGTTTTCCTCTCATAAGGGGAATAGCGCAAAAAGAACAAGGCCGATCGCAACCTTCTGCAATCTTGAAATAGGCGTAATGGTTAGGAGTCGTGAGCAATCGTTCGCCGACCAACTCATGTTTGTAATCGGCTTTCAAGGTTTTGAGCAGTCGCGGCAATTCCCGTGTCCCAAAGTATGCGTCAACTTCGGGGATTTCGTTTTCTAAATCCGCACGATAGCGCTCGGAAAGGCAACCTGTAACGTACACTTTATCCACCAATCCTTGCGACTTCGCATCGACGTATTGAAGAATGGTATCAATGGATTCCTGTTTCGCGTTATCAATAAAACCGCAGGTGTTGATGATCACGATTTCCGATTCGTCGTGCCCTTCGTGTTGAACCTCAAAACGGTTCGCTTTGAGTTGGGCCATCATGATTTCTGAATCAAAGGTGTTTTTTGAGCAACCCAAGGTTACCACATTGACCTTATTCTTGCGATGAGATTTGGTTTTCATAGGTTGCAAAAATAGGAAACCCTAAGCAGTAATGCCTTCTTTTCGATTCTTTTATTACTTTAGCCGACCAACGTTTTTTATGACCATCGAAGAATTGTTCCGAGCGTTTACTGACGCAGATTTTCGTTATACGCGTTTTATGAAAACCTACGATTTCAGCTATGAAGTTGTTGAACGTTACGACCATTTGATTGAATCCATTCGAGTACAGGCCATAAAGATGGACATAAGTCCTAGCCTCAACGAAGAATTAACGCAATTGGGCAGGTTGGATTTGGATTATACCCCTACCCTCACCTGGCCTCGAAGATTCCTTGGATTTATTACCTTTGGCTTTAGTAGAAAACGCTTTATTGCCCGCAAGACCAAAGACTATTACTTGCGGGAAATTCACCACAGGCACCTTTTGGTTCAATCGATCCAAAACCACCTAGCCCAAGAATAATGCTATTCCTTAATGAGTTTTATGCACTGGGTAACTGCATCTGAAAACTGCATTCGTGCGAGGTACATTCCCGGACTCCAACTTGCGGTATACCATTGACAGCCACCTTGACCGCATGGAATACTGCACATCAATTTCCCATTAATATCAAACACTTCAACGAGCGTAGCCTGAGGGACTTGAATATACATCAGGTCATTCAATGGATTGGGATAAATTCTTGCCAAAACCGTTTGGTCTTCAAGCCCGGCCACGCAGTTATTCATGGCTTCAAACGTAGGTTGCGCAACATCGAATATCAACCCGGATTCCGGGCATCTGGCATAGGATTGATCCGTGAATAAAGAAGGTAAGGTGACTTGATCAAGCACTGCCTGTCCATTGGAAAGCGAAAGATAATCTCCGGAAGCTCCCAGTTTAAAATTCGCATGCAATCCCGTGTTTTGATGCAGGTCGTTGTCAGTCCAAACAATTGAATAACTGTTCGGAAGCATCACGGTATTGGAGGGAAACGTCCACTTGAAAGGATTCGAGGGATCATCGCTTAAAAAATATCCGCTTAAATCAAGGGCATTGGAAGTGGTATTCAACAATTCTACCCAATCGTTGGATTCACCGTAAGGGTCATCGTGGGTAAGATTGTTATCCGACATGGCCTCGTTGATTTGAACTTGCCCTGCAGACGGAGCAGGAATGTTGAGATCTAAGGAATGGAATTCGTGTTCTGCTCGTGCAGGACTGAATATTCCAGCGCTGTTATTATCAGCGTAAAGGTAGTATTCAAAAATGGGACCATTGGCCGTTACATTCGCCCCGTAAATGTGGTCCCCCGCTAAACCGTCGCTATGGTTTCCATCGTCGAACATGGGAACCCGCGTGAATCGCAGTTGGTGGGAGGTTCGATACCCCACATAAACCGCTGTTTCATTGGAAACCGTTGCTGTAATGGTAAAAGGTTCGTTGAAGGCCGGTGAAGGATTTGACGCTGAATACGCCGCAATAGCCGGGGCAACCAACAGATAATTAGCATTTGAATTGAAATACGTTACGCGATCGTTCATCAAAGTTTGAATTCCGGGAATCGAACCGCCTCCGGGGCCACCTCCTGAAACGGCGGTAGTAAGGCTGTTTTGATATTGCGTGTAGGTATAAAATTTAAACGGGTCTGCTTGAACATGTGCATTGATGGTATTTCTCAAAGCATTGGCTTGATTTAAGTACCAATTCGAAGCAAACATTTCTTGCAACATCGTTCGTACATGGGCCATGTACATTCGCTGATACATGGGATTATTGAAGATTTTTTTTATCAGGGAATGGTTGTTCGAGTTGATGTTAGACAGAGGATCTAAACTGGCGCTTCCCGGCTCGCTGCCGGATCCGCCTGGAAAACCGTTAAAGCTCATGTTCAAATCCCAAACCGTGGGAACAAATCGTTGGTTAAGGTCTCGGTACAAATAATAATTTTGCCGAAACGAACCGCTGTAGGAATCGAGGTTCACGAGAACGTTGTTAAAGGCAAGCATCCAAATTGCGCGATCCAAGTCTAATTTATCTTCAATGCTCGCGAAGTTATTGTTCAAGGTGTTAATCAAATCGACCAAGTCAGTCCAACCGTAGGTGGATTTCAACTCATACCCATTGGCATACAAGGAGGAGTCGGACCCTAAATATTTCAAGTCAGGCGAAGTCCCTCCGAAGGGACCTGCTCCTCCAATGGGATTGCACTTGAAAAAAGACCCTTTGTGATCATAATAATGGTCGGTATTGAATTTATCGTCGATGCTTTCGGCACTGGAATATAAGCCCCGCAACGTTCCATTAATGTTGACATTCGCGAAATTGGCTTTGGGGCAATCCATGTAATTTTCCAAAACTGCATACGAAAGCACCTCCCGAATCATGGAGGGATCCTTGTATAAATTTTGCAATTTAACTTCGGTATACCCTTGATAATCTGCATCGGAATGGACCCAATCCAAGTTGATATGCAACGGATTTTTATTGTTATTGGCATTATAAGAACTGTTCCCCTTGTACTTCACCCCTACTGAATCGAAAACCGTCCCATTGATTCGAACTGAATCCGCCAGCAAATAATCCTCTGTTGTTTGGGCTAAATTATCAAGAAGAGCATCCCAATTGGCCTGCGCGAAAAATATTTCCACCGTTTGAACGGTCTGTTGATCATAAAAGCTCTGAGAAAATGCAACATTGACCAGAAAAACAAGATTAAAGAAAAGTACCAGCCTCATAACCTTCTGAAAAATAATAAATTATACATCATTAAGATGCTAGCAAAGTTACAAGAATTTGGGCGAATCATTAACCTTGTCTTAACATTGAAAAAAACAAACAGCTGTTAATAATAAACGAAACGGTGCGATCATTGTATGAACAAGCTTCCTATTTTTGAATGAAACAACGGGACTATGAACCTAAAACATTTTATGCTTGCTTCGACGGTACTCTTGGGGGTAGTTGCATGTTCACAACCTTCTGAACAACGGAAAAATCAAGAAGTTCCAAAATTAAAAGAGCCAAAATCCTTTCAACTCAGCGACTTCTTAAGTTCCAATGAATCCTTGGATCAGGCGGTACAAGAAGTATTTAATCAATTGGACGATACTGCGGTTATTGCTCAACTCATTATGCCAGCAGTTGGCAAATATGGACAAACAACGTCCACCATTGAAGAACACATCCAACGCCGTATTATTGGGGGCGTCTTGATGTTGAATGGGACTCAAAACGAATTCACGCAATGGATTGCAAAATTCAATGCCATGAACCAATCCAAGGGCAACCTACCCTTTCTCTACAGCGCGGATGCTGAACCGAGCCTTGTCAACCGAAAAATTGCAGAATCTGCACCCGTTAAAAAAGCGGCAGAAATTAACTCCATGGAGGAAGTCATTACGGCCGCAAAACAAATCTCCGTCCTTCTTAATTCCATTGGTATTAACTTCAACTTTGCTCCCGTAGTGGATGTTGCTGGGAATGCCACCGTGGGTTACCGAGGGTTCGGCAACAAACCTGAGCAACTGATTCCCTGGTCCAATGCGTTCATTCAAGAAACGCAAAAAAACCGCATCGTTGCAACGGCTAAACACTTCCCAGGACACGGACTCGTGAGCGGCGACACCCACTCTTCACTACAAACCATTGACGGGGAACTCAAAGAAATTAAAAACTATCCAGAACTTATTGCCGAGGGCGTATTATCCATTATGGTGGCGCATATCGCGGTCAAGAACAACCAAAAATACGATACTCAAGGACTGCCATCTACGTGTTCTAAAGCCATTGTAACTGACCTATTAAAAAACGAACTCGGTTTCAAGGGTCTGATTGTTACGGATGCGATGAACATGGGGGGGGTCGTCAGTGTGCCACAATCCGCCACTTTAGCTATTTCCGCGGGTTGCGACATCGTCCTAATGCCTGTTAACGCCGCTAAAGCCCACAGCGAACTCTTGCTAGAATACCGAAAGAATACGGCCTTTCAACAGCAAGTGAACGAAGCAGCCAAAAAGGTAATTCGCATGAAAATTTGTTTGGGTCTGTTATCTCAAGGCAAATAGACGTCCAAAAGTCCTTCTGGCGTCGTGATGCTTAAGGTTCTTTCCTTTCGGTTGACTTTTTTGTGCAACTCCAAATTAAGGGGAATCAAGATTTCAACTCCTCCCTTTTCTACCTGTAACAAGGGGTTGGAAGGATGATCAATGACCCCTACGGCAATACCTATGTCACCTCGAGCTGTGTCAATTACCTTAAAGCCTTCAATTTCATGATCGTAAAAAGAATGTTCGTCCAATTCCGGCAGCAAGGAATCGCTTAAAAAAACGGATTTTCGCACCAAGCGTTTCGCCTCATTCTCGCTATTCACTCCTTCCAATTTCAACACCATAAAACCATTATTCATCGGCTTTGAAGACTGAATGGAAAAGGGAGTAGCAATGCCTTCGATTTCCAAAAACACGAGGTTTAATTGGCGGTAGTTTTGCGGTTGGGTAACGTCCAAAAACAGCGAAACTTCACCGTTATATCCGTGAAGTTTCGCAATATGACCAATTTGAAAATATCCTTTCAAGTAATCGAGTTGTAGATTATTCTTCTGAGGAACCTTCCTCAGCAGCAGGCGCTTCCTCAGCAGCAGGCGCTTCCTCAGCAGCAGGCGCTTCCTCAGCAGCAGGCGCTTCCTCAGCAGCAGGCGCTTCTTCAGCAGCAGGAGCTTCTTCAGCAGCAGGCGCTTCTTCAGCAGCAGGCGCTTCTTCAGCAGCAGGAGCTTCTTCAGCAGCAGGAGCATCTTCAGCAACAGGAGCTTCTTCAGCAGCAGGAGCTTCTTCAGCAGCAGGAGCTTCTTCAACAGCAGGAGCCTCTTCTTCTACAACAGGATTTAGTTTAGCTTCAAGAGCCGCTGCTTTGGCTGCATTCGCCTCCATTTCAGCTTTCAATCGGCTTGCTTTTTCATGATCTGTTGCCTTCGACAAACCGTCTTTCTTCGCTTGTATTTTATTTTCTTTTTCCAACAACCACAAACCGAACTTTTTATCCGCCTCTTCGTGGGTTAATGCCCCTTTCGCAACTCCCTTTAACAGGTGGTTTTTATACAAAATCCCTTTGTATGAAAGAATAGCACGCGCTGTATCGGTCATTTCTGCACCAACACCAACCCAATACAAGGTTCTGTCAAAATCGATATCGATGGTCGCTGGGTTTGAAACAGGGCTATAGGTTCCTAATTTTTCAATGAATTTTCCGTCACGCTTTGCTCGGCTGTCGGCTGCTACTAAATGAAAAAATGCTTTTCCTTTTTTACCGTGTCGCTGTAAACGAATTTTTGTTGCCATGAGTTTGTTATTTTTTGAGGTACAAAACCTCGGTTAATAAATTATTTAAGGGTGCAAAGATAGGATAAATAATCCGATTACCAAGAAATTCTAGCTCAACTTTAAGGTATATTGAAGCATGATACTCCGAGGAGGTTCAATTTTTAGCGGTCGTAACGAATAACTGCGGTTCAAAACATTAGAGCCTACCAAAGCAATTTTGTGATGTTCGTTAATGTTGTAGGAAACCCTTGCATCGAATATGGAATTTCCAAAACGGTGGGAATTAAAATAATCCATGTAACGAATGTTCTGTTTGTCACCTCCTGAAGCCGCGGTAGTTTCTTCAAAATCCTTGATAATAGCATCCATGTTGACAATTTTGCTGAAATATTTCATGCTAAGCCCCAGGGAGAATGCCCCCTTCAATGTCCACTCTGCATCGAATTTAAAGTTGTGTAAAAACCGATACTTAAGGATTCCACTCGCAGAATCCATCGAAGTAGTGTTGTAACTGTACTTGCGGTTAATATCATCAATTGCGTATACGTAGTCGGGGTTTAAAGTCTTGGGAACAATGTAATTGTATCCGGTCAAGAACGTGATTTCTGAATGTTTACCTAAGTTGCTTTTTCCGGCAAAAGAAAGGTCTAAACCAATCACCCTTGATCGACCCGTATTGAGAAATTTAAACCCTGCGAAGGAGCCGGGGGCATTTGCAACATCCCAAATACCAAACATGTATTCGATCGTGTTTTGATACTCCTGCCAAAAGGCTGCAGCGTCAAAATAAGCATAAATACCGCCAATTTTCAATCCTTGCTTCACACCAATCTCAGCATTCCAACTGCTTTCAGGAAGCAATTGGGGATTTGGGAATACCCCAAAATTACCAACGCCTGTTTTAATAAAACGCTCGGTAATGGTAGGAAATCTAAAACCCTGTCCGAAAGATGCTCTCAAGTAGGTTTCTTGATGCAGTTTTAAATTTGCCCCGCAGCGAAAAATCGGTTTCATAGCGGTCACCGTATCATTCAATTGAAAATACTCCATTCGAGCCCCAGCTGACACATTCAGTACTTTATTGAAAGATTTCTCCATTTGCGTGTAAGCCGATAGGTTCAACAATTGATTGTTCGGATCACCGCTCCCCACGTACATGTTGGCATAAGAATTCACAAAAGAACCCGTAATTCCCCCAATAAAATCCAAGCCACCCAATTGAGCATACGATTTCTTGAACATGTAGTCTCCGTAGTACGTTGTTGCCCGATTATCCTGGTTCGCCGTCATTTGATTATCATTGTGCAGAATACGAGTTCGCAAATAATGATAGCCACTGGTTTCTGTAATCAACTGTACAAAAGGATCTAGGTTAAAAATGGTTTGATCTTGTAAAAAAACCGCACCCGGATAAGCGCGATAAAGGCCCGATGTATCGTCTAACCAGGCAAAAGAAAGGTTGGTTCGGGCTAACATCATGTTGCCATTTAACCCATAGCTTAGTCCTTTAATTTTCGAAGACCTTTTACGGATATTAAAATTAATTCTCGCTCTCTTCATCGCCATTTGACGGTCGGTGAAATTGGATACCGTATCAATTACATATTGCCCGGGGCGTGGAGCACCGATATAACCGTGGTCGTAATTCACATTGCCACCAACCACCACGTCCCAATTCTTATAGGACTTGGAATGAATGAAATTCGCCCCCGAGATGAGGGGCACACCCGTCCACCACTTCGCACCCTCCACCGAAGGAGCGGAATACACGCCGCTGTAAACATTGATTTTATTCAAGGGCTTTGAGGTAGGATAGGCCGTCCGAATATGAATGGAACCTGACAGCGCTGAACTCCCCGAAAGCACACTTGCAGCACCTTTAATGATTTCAATTTGACTGATGTTCTCGACCGGAACAAACCCCCATTCAGGCCGACCTGCGTCCCCCGACAACATGGGCATATCATCGACAATCACAGCGACCTTAGCCCCAACGCCAAAGGTAAATCCGCTCCCCCCTCGAATTTGCGGTTCGCCGTCCAAGATGTTCAAACCCGGAGTTTGATCCAGGGCAGTTTCGATGCTCCGTGTGTTTTTGTTTTCAATCATGGTAGGTTTCATAACCACCATGGTCACCGTTTGCTCTTCAAGGGGTTTATCGAATTTACCGACGGCTACCGTCACTTGACCTTTTTCAATGCTGAAGGGTCTCAATTGAACTGATACGGTCTTCATTTCGTTCTCGGCAAGCATAAAGGATAGCGTATCCGTTCGCATGCCCGTATAACGCACCAACAAAAGCACTTTTCCAGCAGGGATAGACAGAGAAAACTTTCCGTTTTTGTCGGATTGAGCGCCACGGGAAACATCGTAACGATAAATCACGTTCGCCCCTTCCAGAGGATCGTTGTTTTCGTCATAGATGACCCCTTCAACCGTTGCAGTTTGGGCAAAGGAAATTACCGTAAAGACTAGCGTAAAAAAAACGGAATGTAGGTACTTCAAAAGGTCTTAATTGACAGAAAATTTAACTGCAGTATATTTTCCATTGGTGCCTTGAAGTTGAGCAACGTATAAACCGGACATCAATGAAAGTGGGGTCACTTTCTGAGCATCTCCTTCGAAAACGACTTGACCATTCAAAGCCAGAATGCGCATTTGCCCCTGAACGTCACCGTGGATAAAAACGGATCCCTCCGAGTAATTCACGGTACAATTCGCTGCCGAAGCTGCATCAATACCGGCTCCACCACCGTTGTAAACCAAACTGATATCATCCAACAACACTTCATCGTTTGCTGCACCACCACCTGGGGTTGAATTGGTTGCGAAGGTTGTTAAAATAAATGAGGGTACCAAACCAGTATTCGCGGTTGGAACAAAGGGAACGGAAAACCTTACCCATTCGCCGTTGGTGGGTGAATAATTCAATTCCGCTGTTGCAATTACATGGGATTGCGAATTCGCATCGATTGGATCGTGCGCATCGTAAGCGTCGTGGACGAGTGCATGAACTCTCGCCGTTTGATTTCCTCCACCTGCTTGGGTGTATTTAGCCCAAAAAACTAACGAATCCGGCAAGGTAGTACATACTTCCGAAAATTGATCGTCGTTGGTTTGCGAATAATTGTAGTTTGCGGGGTTGGAAGGAGTAGTACTTCCCATGTTCACTCGACCACAAGTCATGGTTCCGTTGGCCACAATTCCTAAAACGCTGGTCGACCAAATCCGTGCAGCATACGTACCTGTTGAACCCGCTCGCACGTTCGATGAGCGCTCTATTTGCTTGTTGGCAAAACCTGCAAAATTGCCAGAACCGGTCTTAAAACTGCTCCAATTGTTGGGTTCTTCGGTCGGTGCTCCCACATTTTCCCAAAGTTCCATATCACCGTTCCCAATCTGGGTTTGTGCATAGGTCAATGCACTTAAAAAACAAGTAACAACAAGGGTAATTTTTTTCATAATATGTTAAATTAGTTTGAACAAATATAAAAATATCCTTTTAATCAAAGGTTTTTTAGTCTTAATATCAAAGAAACTTACCTTTGCTGTATGGAGCGAATGGGTTATCAAATCATGGAGCATTTCTCAACCTTACAAGGCGAAGGTTATCACAGCGGTCGTTCCGCTTATTTTCTGCGCCTTTCGGGTTGCGATATTGGTTGTGTTTGGTGCGACGTCAAAGAAAGCTGGGACAATCAAGCAGGGGAATTTTACTCCTTGGAAAACGTTCAGGCACTTACAGAAAACCATGACTTCGTGGTGATTACCGGCGGTGAACCCGCCATGCACGATTTGCAACCTTTAACGGACGCACTGCATCGACAAAACAAGTACTTGGCCATTGAAACTTCCGGCTGCTATCCCTTACGTGGAGAAGTGGATTGGTACACGTTTTCACCCAAAAAATTTAAGGCACCGTGCGATGAAGCGTATTTGAAAGCAGACGAACTCAAAGTGGTCATATACCATCCATCCGACCTTGATTGGGCCCAACAACATGCGGCGAAGGTTGGGGAATCGTGTGCCTTATACCTTCAGCCAGAATGGAGCAAGAGAGATTTACTCCAAAAAGAGATCATTTCCTTCATCCATTGTAACCCCCGATGGAAACTCTCGTTACAAACGCACAAATACCTTGAAATTCCCTAATGAAACAATGCCTATTCCTTGTTACACTCTTCCTATTAACCCATTCTGTTTGTGGGCAATATTCGAGTAAAATTAAAAAAGCGGTCAAATTGTTTAAGGAGGCGCAAGTCGTTCCCTCGCAACAAATCGATCCTAAAACCGGTTATCCAGACTTCGGTTCGGGCATAGAAATTTTAAATAAGTGCCTTTTAAAAGACCCCAACTTTTGGGAGGCATATTTACTTCGTGCCGAATTTCACCTCAACCTTCGCAATAAATCCGCAGCAATTTCTGATTATGAAAATGCACTAAGAATTAACCCCGAGCATTCGCGAACAGGTATGACCTTTTTTCAACTGGGTGACCTATACCTGGATCGAGGCGAATACGCTAAATCCTTACAGTACATCCAACGATTTCTGAAAAACCCCAACGCCAATAGCGACTATTTAAAATTGGGGAAACTCATCTACGAAAGTGCAACCTTTTCCATTGAAGCCATGAAAAACCCGGTTCCTTTCGAACCTTTGAACGCAGGACCAGGAATCAATACCGTACACGCAGAGTATTATCCTTCCCTAACGGTGGATGGTAAGCAACTTTTGTTTACACGTGCATTGCCCTTTGGAAACAACAACATTCAAGAGGATTTCTTCACATCCAAGTTCTCCGGCAACGAATGGGGAAACGCCTCTCCGATGCCGTCCAACGTGAATACGGAACGAAATGAAGGGGCTCCTACCGTTTCTGCCAACGG
The DNA here is from genome assembly GCA_947500875.1 of Flavobacteriales bacterium. Taxonomy (GTDB): domain Bacteria; phylum Bacteroidota; class Bacteroidia; order Flavobacteriales_D; family Crocinitomicaceae; genus UBA952. Next base: position 13,668 of record CANMUN010000001.1, read on the forward strand.
AAGAGGACTTGTTTTTGTTGCTTGCACAGACGAAAGTGGGGAATATGGCGAAAACCGAAAAGGCAAAGGGAGTTGTGATTTATATTATACGGAACGTATTGGGGATAAATGGCTTAACCCACTTAATATTCCTGGAGACATCAATACCTACCACTGGGAAACACAACCGAGTTTATCGGCAGATGGCAAAACCCTTTATTTCATTCGCGGTCTCCGAGGAAAAGGTGCTGATTACCGAAACAGCGATATTTACGTAAGTCATCTTGGGGAAAATGGAAAGTGGATGCCTGCTGAACGATTACCTGATATCATCAATACGCCCTATGCAGAAGAATCGGTGCACATTCATCCCGATGGGAAGACGCTTTATTTTGCATCCAGGGGGCATGTTGGACTTGGCGGTTCAGACCTTTTTGTGAGTCAACTCGGGAACGATGGAAAATGGTCGAAACCCAAAAACCTAGGCTATCCCATTAATACCTTAAACGATGAAAATTCCTTGATTGTCGCGGCACAAGGAAACATTGCTTTTTTTGCTTCTGATCGAGCAGGAGGCTTTGGTGATTTGGACATTTACCAATTTGAATTGCCCAAAAACCTGCAACCCACAACTACTTATTATTTTGATGGGAAGGTTTTTGATGCTGTGACACTTGCTCCACTGGGAGGCCATTTTACCTTAAAAGACATCTCAACAGGAGAAGAGGTGATCATCAGCGATGCCGATCCACAAACGGGAACGTTTGCTGTTCCCTTACCAAGTAACCGACAATACGTCATTAACGTTTCTTTTAACGGATATGCACCAACCTCACTTGGCTTCGATTTAACCTATGGGGAAAATCAAACTACCTACCACTTGGATATTCCCATGAATCCCATTGGAAGCGGTAAAGAGAACATCTTGCAAAACATTTATTTCGACCTCAACAGCGCTAAACTCCGAAAAGAGTCGTTTGTGGAGTTGAATAATTTGGCCAATTTTCTGCGAGAAAACTCGAGTTTAACAATAGAATTAGGAGGACATACGGATACACGAGGAGATGCGGCGGATAACTTGAAATTATCCTCGGAACGCGCCAAAGCCGTTTACGATTACTTAATTCAAACGGAGGGCATTGCAGCTCTTCGATTAAGTTATAAAGGCTATGGAGAATCTACCCCTATCATAAGTGACAAAGAAATTGCCTCGCTTCCGGAACAAGACAAAGAAAAGGCACATCAAAAGAATCGACGAACCGTGTACAAAATTCTAAACTAGTGGCATTCTTAAGACTCATTAGGTTTCAAAACCTGCTGATTATTGCTTTAACGATGCTTGGGGTTCAACAAGCAATGGTATCTAAACCGGTTAAGATTGAAGAACAAATGGCTTTCTGGCTGTTTATTCTTTCTACCGTTCTGATTGCTGCGGCAGGAAATTCCATCAACGATTATTTTGACCTCCGCTCTGACCGTTTAAACCGCCCAGATAAAATAGTCATCGGTAAGCATCTCAAAAAACGCTGGGCCATCATCATCCATTGGGGCTTCAATGCCATGGCGGTTGGTATTTCAATATTTTTAGGATTTTACCTTCATTCATGGTTTTTTCTTTTTATACACCTCCTCTCCTCCACCCTCCTTTGGTCCTACAGTGTCTATCTAAAAAAAGTCTTCTTTTGGTCGAATGTTGTTATTGCATTCTTGGTTGCCCTTATACCCTTAATATCCTGGGCATATTTAGCCATTCTTGATGTGCGAATAGAACATAAAGCTATCGTGGTATTTTTTACAGTTTTCGCATTTCTCCTCACCGTTTCTCGCGAAATAATAAAGGACATACAAGACATGGAAGGTGACCAGTTGGTGCAGGTTCAATCAATACCTTTAGTTCTTGGCACAAAGCGCGCTAAAATTTTTGTTGCCGTTGCAAGCGGAATTACCTTGTTGCTCTATATGGGGGTAGTCGCTTATTATTTACCCAACCAAAGGCCATTATTTCTTGTGCTGTTATCAACTGCTGTGTTGCTTTCTGCCTTGGTTACCCTACTATCTTTGGGGAATATTCCATCTAACGTACTTTCACTCCTTTTAAAAATCAGCATGTTAACTGGGGTGATATCTTTGTTCTGCCTATGAAAATTATCCTCGGTTCAAATTCTCCACGCAGGGTTGAGTTATTACAACAAATGGGATTTGTATTTGAGCAAAGGGTCGCGAATGTTGACGAAACAATCGACAGCACCTTACCATGGTATCAACTTCCGGAAGCTATTGCTCAACGTAAAATGTTAGCACTCAAAAATGAACTTGCCAAGGATGAACTTTTGATTTGCGCCGATACCTTGGTCTTTTTAGACCACCAGGTACTAGGTAAACCTAGAGATCGAGAAGAAGCACGCAACATGTTGGAGTCCTTATCGGGACGCGATAACACCGTCATTACCGGCGTATGTTTGTTCTACCAAGATCAAATAATTACCTTTTCAGATCGCACCGTTATTACCTTTGATACCTTAACAACCGAAAACATCGATCATTATCTTGATGCGAACGTCTGTTGTGATCGAGCGGGCGCCTATGGAATCCAAGATTGGATCGGATTAATTGGAGTACGTGAAATCCGCGGCTCCTATACGAATGTTATGGGACTACCTACCCATCGTTTGTTCAAAGAACTTAACAAGTTTTGTCCATAAAAAAACCGCCTTGTTAGGCGGCTTTAAACGTATTTTATTCTGTGAAGAACTACTTAATAACAAAGATTACCCTTCTGTTGTAGGCGAATTTCATATCATCATCAGCGTCTCTAGGAGTTTCTTTGGTATTCTCCTCGTCTGCTCCTTTGGCACTTCCAATAATTCGTGAGGCAGAAATCTCATATTTTTCGACCAATCGCGCCTTAATGTAGTCCAATCTTTTTTCCGACAAATTACTAAATTGTTCAACCATATCTTCGTCATCTGAATATTCTAGGGCCAAGGAATCCTCTGCGCGATCATTGTGCGAAAAGATTTCTACTGAAACTCCTTCGTTCTCCTTCATAAAATTCCCCAGCAACTCGATGATATCTTTACCTGTCTCATCCGGCTTAGCTTCTCCTTGCGCATAATAAATAACTTGGGCTTCGATATTTTGAACTTCCGAAAGTTTTTCAGAAATCACCAAATCCTTGGTAATAACAGTACGAGAAAGTTGAACCATTGACGTTGTGTCTCGCTTCATGCAGTAGCACTTATCCTTTGATTCCACCTCTTTGATGCGAATGTTGTCAATGTAATAATATGCCATAGGTTGTAGAGCAGGAACTGCAGCAAGCTCTTCTCCATCCATTTCCATTTTTTTAGGATCCACTTTTTTGTTAACCTCGTATTTCGTTTTTTCATTCATCGCGAAGTTTCCAATCACGACTGCTTTTTCATCACCTTTTGCCTTATAGACATTGCATACTTTATCCCAACCACCGTAAGCATTATAAACTCTGTTCTTGTAGTTATAAATAACCCTTCCTGCAGCATTGTCATCATAGAATGGGCCTGACGACTCTTCAATGTTTTCGGTTTGATAATCAGCCGCGTTTTTAACGAACATCATTCCAATGTTGTTGCTGGAGAATTTAGAAGCCTCTGCCAATGACACGCTCATTTCGATGCAATACAATTTTCCTGCTGTCATGGTAAGCTGAGTTTTACCCTTCACAAATGGGATGGTAATGTAGGTCCTTTCTTTGGCTAATTTTCCTTGCTTATAAGTGACAATTCCACCGTAGGCGTTATTCGGATCTACAATCACATCTTTTGAGAAAAGCGCTGCATCGTTGCCTTCAAATTTCTCTTGGCTAAAAACCGTTGGCTTAGCGTAGCCATAAACGTTAGAACCAACTCCGAAATCTCCGGATCCTTTGAAGACATCTGCAACAAATTGTGAGGAAGGTTTGATTCCTTTTAGTAAGCCAATTTGACCAGGCTCAGAAACCTCTACGTCTTTGTCATTAAAACTTTCAAAGGTGAAATTAAGAATCACCGAAGTGGCATTTTTATCGTTTTTACCTTGTGCTACTACGGCTGAACCCAAAAACACAAAACCGAATAATGTGCTCCAATTAACTATATTTTTTCTCATAATTTTTAACGGTATTAATTAAAACTTTTACATGTTCGAAATCGACATCAGGATATACACCGTGTCCCAAATTTACAATATGTCTTGAACTTTTAAAGGAATTTAATAACTTTTTTGTTTCCCATTCTATGGTTTTTTTATCGGCATACAACATACAAGGGTCCAAATTACCTTGTAACGTTTTGGATTCTTGCACCAAACTGCGGGCGTATTCCACTTCCATATTCCAATCTAAACCTAAGGAAGTGCATGGAATATCGACCATGTCGGGAAGTGAACCTAGGGCTCCTTTGGAAAATACCGTGAACGGAAATCCCTCGAAAGCCTCCGCAATTTTCCGGATGTAGTGCAATCCAAAGGCCGCATATTGCTCCCTACTCAATATTCCAGCCCATGAATCAAACAGTTGAAGGGCATCTACACCAGCATTCCTTTGTTCTTTCATATAGGCAATGGTAAAATCGGTAATTCGCCCTAGCAATTCATGTGCCAAAGAAGGATTGGTGTACAAGAGCTTTTTAGCTTCAGAAAACGTTTTTGATCCCTTTCCTTCAACCATGTAACAAAAAATCGTCCATGGTGCTCCGGCGAAACCAATCAAAGGAACTCGGTTTTCAAGTCCTTTTTTTGTCAATTGTATGGCCTCAAAGACATAAGACAACCTGTCTTTCACATCGGCATGAGGATCCAACTTGTTCATTTCATCAGCAGAACGTATGGTTTGTGGGAAATAAGGACCGCGTTGCTCCACCATTTCGTATTTCAGTCCCAAGGCGTCTGGCACAACTAGGATGTCAGAGAACAAAATGGCTGCGTCCACCTCCAATCGGTCGACCGGTTGGATGGTTACTTCTGCGGCCAATTCAGGGTTTTCCACCAATTCTTTAAAACCGCTTAACTTTGCCCTTACCGCACGATATTCCGGTAGTATTCTTCCCGCTTGACGCATCAGCCAAATAGGATAACGCTCCACGTTTTCGCCACGGTGCGCACGCAAATAAAGGTCGTTTTCTAACATCGTGTGCAAAGATAATGAAAACCTACCAAGCAATCGGTGTAAGGTGTTTTGATGCTAAAAACTCATTGGCTTTACTGAAATGACCGCATCCAAAAAAACCGCGATGTGCGGAAAGCGGCGAAGGATGAGTTGCGCACAGGATTAAGTGCTTGTGAGGGTTAATCAAGGAGGTTTTCCGTTGAGCACTGGCTCCCCACAAAAGGAAAACTGCATGATTAAGCTCCGTACTTAATCGATGAATCACAGCGTCGCTAAATGCTTCCCATCCTACATGTTGATGTGAACCTGGTTGACCTTCTCGAACCGTCAATGCTGAATTTAACAGTAAGACGCCTTGGTCTCTCCATCGGTCCAAATTACCATGAACCGGAAGTTCTATATTTAAATCATGCTGCAACTCTTTAAAAATATTCTTTAAACTTTTCGGTAAAGGAAAAACATTGGATTGCACGGAGAAGGCAAGACCGTGGGCATGACCTTGGGTGGGATATGGATCTTGCCCCAAAATAACAACCCGTATGTTCTTCGGGTCAATGCCTTGAAAAGCGTTAAAAACCATTGGCAGTGGCGGAAATATTCTCGCAGTGCCATCCTCGTATTCATGAACGATGCGCTTTTGAAGCTCCGAGAACAGTATTCTCTCGAGGTCGTCCTGCAAAAACTCCAACCAATTCTTTGGAAGTTTCCAACTCATGCCACAGGAATGTTCTCTTGAATTTTTCTCATCATTTCTCCGTGCAGGCCATCCAGCGAAGACGTGTTTTTTCGACGAACCTTCAACGCACGAAATACCTTTTTCCAAGCATCAAGACTCAACACATAGGCCTGAGCAAAAAGGCCAATGGAAATAAAATAAACCGAACTAATGATCCAATTCACGTAACTTTCAAACGGGAGATAGGAAGGAAGCAACAATAACCATGGAAGGTTCAATAACGGCACAAGGAAAATGGCCACAACCATTTTCGTTGAACCCCAATAAACCGGTCGTTTAAAAGATTTTTCTACCCACCATTTAATGGCATGAACGGGAAGCGCAGCATGAACGAATCCCAACACCGCAAAAGGCAGTAAAAATATCGATTTCATCCACTGCATCAGTGAGGCATTTGGGTGGTGCTTTTTGAGAAAGCGTTCGTTCTCGGTTACCCCCACAACCTTCAATTGTTCTTTATACCGATGAATTTCCGATTTCAATTCGATCAAATATGGATGATCCTCCAAGGGACGATCATTGATCCACCGTGCGAGTTGCAAGGCATAACTCCAACGCTGTTCAAACGAACATGAACCGTCAAAACAGGTCGGATGAATGCCTTTTCGTGTCAACATCATCACATCTTCGTGAAGATCAGATGCCTCAGGATCGTTGACGTCCGGAATCAAGGTTCTCATGCTGGCGTCCAATCGGCGTGTCACATCAGCAATGGTCTTGGATGGATTTTCGAGGTAAGCTTGTTGGTAATCGTTCAAACAAATCATTTCTCCGGCATCTACCAAAACATCGCTTCTTCGCAGGTTAAAATCCGCATAATTAATTCCTAATCCCTGTAGGTAAATCGGGTGCTTCCATTGATCTGCTTCAAGGGCAGAGAAGCCAATTCTTGCAGCACCTTTCTTGATAGGATGCAAACGTCGCTGGATGCGGTCGTGGGTAAAACCTTCCCCAAAAATCAAAATGTTGCGCCGGTTTTTAAGCAAGCGGTCGGTTTTCTCAAAAATTGCCTGATTTTTTTCAATGGTTTCCACCCCATCCCGTTGTCGATAAATGGGCAACATGTGGGCAGACCAAAATATTCGTTCGGTGAAACGGTTAAAAACGTCAGCACGAACCATGAAATAAACAATGGGTTTTCGCAGTGAAGCGATTAACAACGGATCCATGAACGACCCCTGGTGGTTGCTCACAAAGATGGTTCGACCGAAAGCATAAGGACTTTTGTTGCGTTGGAAAACCCTGCGAAAATACAATCGGAGGGAATACTGAAATACCACCCACAGATAAAAATAAAACAAACGCATGGACGAAATTAAACAATTATTTGCATTTGAATTAACAAAACAACCTGCATAAATCATGCAACTTTATTGGCTTCAACTAAGGAAGATATATCTATTTTAGAGCCATGAAAACAATTGGAGTTTTTTGCGGTGGATTTTCCTCGGAATTCGATATTTCGATGAAAAGTGCTTCTACCATATTAGCGAATTTCCCGCCCAATTATCTGCCCATTACCATTCAAGTTACTCGGCAGGGTTGGTTCGCAGAAATGAATGGTCTCAGAGGTATCTTTGACCTGAATCTCGCAGCCGTGAAATTCGGTGAATCGATTAAAACATTGGACGGTGCGTTAATTTACACGCACGGAGATCCCGGCGAAAATGGAAAAATACAAGCGTATCTGGATATGTTCAACATACCGTACATAAATTCCAATGCGCTGGCTTCCTCGCTTTCTTTTGACAAATGGTACTGCAACCAATTTTTAAAATCATTTGACATTCCCGTAGCCACTTCCATTTTTCTCACGAAAGGTACGACCTTAGAGGCTTCCAAAGTGGTGGATGAACTTGGTTTGCCCGTTTTTGTGAAACCGACGAATTCAGGATCAAGTTATGGAATTTCAAAAGTTAAGCACCAAGATGATTTGTATGCAGCTTTGGAAGGGGCTTTTAAGGAAGGAGATACAGTGGTCATTGAATCTTTCTTGAATGGAACGGAGGTCACATGCGGAGTGTACCGAAACATGCAAGGCATCCAAGTGCTTCCCTTGACGGAAATTGTTTCAGAAAACGAGTATTTTGATTTCGAAGCAAAGTACCAAGGTAAATCGCAAGAAATTACCCCCGCAAGAATCTCCCCAAGGGACACCGTCAACATACAACATTTATCGAAAAGAATTTATGGTTTATTGAATCTATCCTCTATTGCACGTATCGATTTCATGTTGGTGGGTCAAACGCCTTTTGTAATTGAAGTAAATACAACTCCGGGATTTTCATCGGAGAGCATTGTGCCAAAAATGCTCAAGGAGGCAGGATTGTCCTTATCGGATTTTTGGCAGGAAATTTTCGATACCGAACTAAAGAGCAGCCAGACCGTTCAATAAGCCTTGCATAAGATTTTTAACATGACTTTGGGGGCAAGTGTAACCGCTCGAAATCAAGGTAAAAACAAGCGTTCTTCCTGAGACCGTATTAACATACCCTGCATAGGATTTAATCCCAGTCATGGTTCCGCTTTTCGCAGAAACCCTATTTTCACCGGCTTGACCTAGGCACAAATCTTTGATCGTTCCGGATTTCCCAGCAACAGGCAGTGAATTTTTGAATGCATCATAGAAATTCGATCGGTAAACATAGGACAAAATACTGCAAAGGTGAGACGCTGAAATGCGGTTATCGCGGGATAATCCGCTTCCATCGAATAACTTCAGCCCAGCGGTGTCCATGCGAGATGCAAGATATTGACGGTAAACCTTCAATCCATTGCTGTTTGAACCGCAGCCTGTATATTGGTAGGCCACTCCGTTGAGTAAACCCTCTGCAAAAAAATTCACACTTTTCCCATTGGTCCATTGAACTATTTCACCTATAGTTCGGCCCTCGATTTTTGCAACTTTCACAAGGGCATCGTAATCCGGTATGGTTATATTTCTCGCACGAACACTTACCACTCCGCGAGCAGGTATCAATCCCCCCGTAATGCATGCATCGCCGAATGCATCGGCGAAATTCAATTCTGGATCAGCAACAGAACCTCGAACCCGAAAACTCGATTGATACGAGGGTAGTTTGCCGGTTGCTAACCTGAATTGGTTATATGCCTCCCCCTGAATATTGGAGTTGTCTCCCTTTACTTTTGCACTGAGAATGTGATGCTGAAGTTGCAATTGGGTCTGTTTTGGATATGCGTAGACAAACCGTGCTTTTCGGCCGGGTTTACCCGTTGCAAAAAAATAATTCACGGAATTATCGTAAAAGTTCAAACCGGCTGGAAATGCCCCATAATAATTCCCTGCATCCCAAGCTGACCAGCCTCTTGGGGTGCCTTCGTATCCAAAGGCAGATCCATCGATATAGATGAAACCCTCAATGCTCCGGATCCCTTGTTCCTTGATCATTTGCACCAATTCTGTGAACCCCCTACCTTCTTCCCCTTCTGCATGAAAGTAACGGCTACCGAAAGAAACATCGCCTAAACCACGAATCCAAACATTGCCCTTTAACACGCTATCTTTTACGGTTCCTTCCAAATAACATTCCGTGGAAAATCGATGATCCAAACCCAATAGTTCTAGGGCCATTGCTGTTGAAAATACTTTGGTCGTCGAGGCGGTGATAGAAGCCAAATTGCTTTGAAAATTCAGAAGGGTATCGCCGGTGTTCAAATCAATCGCAAGGACGCTATTTTGGGCTTTTGAAATGTGAGGGTCATTGAGGTATTGGGTTAAAAGTTCCTGAACGGTTTGACCGTAGAGACCATTCGTCAACCAAAAGATTAAAAGAAAAGCGAAACATCTTAATTCATTCATCGTAGGACAAAATTTAGAAAATAACTTAGCGCTTATCCGTACTTCATTAATTTTTTTCAACAGTTGAATGAAAAAAGAAAACTCCGATAAAATTCGAGTACTTCGCATCTTGAACCGATTTAACGTTGGAGGTCCCGTTTGGAATGTCGCATTGTTAACGAAACATCTTCCCGACGAGTATGAAACAAAGTTAATAGGCGGTAAAGCCACTCCGAATGAAGCAGATGCTCTATACATCTTGAGTGAATTGGACATTAACGCCAGCGTAATTCCTTCCCTTTCCCGTGAGGTGAGCTTCAGCAACGACTTTAAGGCTTTTTTCGCCCTTCGTAAGATTATGAAGGAATTCAAACCCCACTTGGTGCATACCCACGCTTCGAAGGCGGGATTTTTGGGAAGACTTGCTGCATTTACAACGGGAGTTCCAACCGTTGTCCACACCTATCACGGTCATGTTTTCGAAGGCTATTTTGGTCCGGTAAAGGAAAAAATAATTCGGCAACTAGAGAGATTGCTTGCACGCAAATCCACTGCAATTGTTGCGATTTCGCAGGCTCAAAAAAAAGCAATTACTGAAAAATTCAACATTTGCCGTGCTGAAAAAACGTACGTCATTCCCTTGGGCTTTGATTTAGAACGATTTTACCCGAGCGAGGCGAAAAGAAACCAGGCCCGGATTGCGTATAACTTAAACGAGGATATCCTTGCGGTTGGCATTGTTGGCCGACTCACTGCTGTTAAGAACCATGTCTTATTTTTAAAAGCAGCGGCCATTCTTACATCCAATTCGACGATAAACTACCAATTCTTTGTGGTAGGAGACGGAGAAACCCGGTTAGAATTGCAGCAACTTTGTGCTGAATACGGAATTTCATCCCGGGTTTCGTTTACCTCTTGGATTCAATCCATGGAAGCGTTTTACCCTGCAATGGATATTGTTTGCTTAACCTCTTTAAATGAGGGCACCCCCGTATCGCTCATCGAAGCACAAGCCTCTGGTATACCCGTAATTAGCACGAACGTAGGTGGCGTTGAAGATACCATGGTTAGCGGTAAAACCGGAATTATTTTAACGTCATTTTCCCCCGAAGAACTTGCCGAAAAAATAGAAAGCTTAGCACATGCACCGGATTTAAGAATTCAAATGTCAAAAAATGCTCATACCTTTGCTTTAGAGCAGTTTTCATATCTAGCATTGGTGAACAATATGGATGCCCTTTACAAAAAACTACTGAAAGATGCATAGTTGGAAAACCTTTGTGTTTTTATCGTTCCTTGCCTTAGCATTGGGGGCGTGTAAAACCATCAATTCGAACCGCGTTTTATATTACGAAGAGGGAACAACGCTCAAGGTTGACAGCATCGGTTTATCGAACCGCAGCAGTACTATCGTAAAAGGCGACGTGTTAAGCATCGAATTCTATCCCAACAAAGGAGAACAAAAAATCATTGGAAAGGAAACCGGGAATTCGGCAAGCCCGACGAATCAAAACTACATTGTTGACGAGAACGGTGAAGTTAATCTTCCTATAATAGGTAAACTATCGGTACTGGGTAAAACCGCTGAAGAGGTTAAAAGTACTTTAGAAGAGGTATTAAAAAAGGTTCTCAACGATCCGTACGTCCAAGTGCGCATAGAGAACGAGCGTGTTATACTATTCTCGGGAAAAGGAGAAGGAAAAGTAATACCTATACCGCATCAGAATATTAGTTTATTGGAGGTGATTGCCTTAGGAGGGGGGTTGAAAGAGAATGCAAAATCGCAAGAAGTGCATTTAATTCGGAAGGACAACCAAACCACCAAAACTTATCGCTTTGATATCTCTTCGATTCAGAACATCCGTGCATCCGAGGTATATGTCCGCAACCATGACATTATCGTTGTCAATTATTATCCACGAAAAGTACAAAGCGCATTGAAGGAAATCAATCCTTGGTTAAACCTCTCAACTGCCGGACTAGCTTTGATTTCAATCGTCTTACGCTTCACTCCATGAAAAAGTCCAAGTTCAGCATCAACGACTCGTTTAACCCGCTGATATTAAGAAACGTATTGGCTCGGCATTGGTACAAGCCCTTGTTCGCTTTTTTAGGCATCTTCATTGCCATTTTCTTATACCTACGCTATACGAAACCCATTTATGAATCGCATGCCGTTATTCAGGTCATCAAAGAAAATAAAACACAACAAATATTAGGAGAAGCATCAGTTTTAAACGTTCAGCACAGCCTATCGGAGGATGTTGAATTACTTCGATCTCCTGTACTTTTTCGGAATGCAATCCATAGCCTTGGACTTCAAACCTTTTCATACAATGATGGTAAATTACTCACGGAAAACTTGTACGGATTTACGCCTTACTCCATCCTTATCGACCAATTATTGGACTCAGGATTGTGCGGTACAAACATTTATTTTGAACCCATTGATGATAAAAAATTCAATTTACGTTACACGTATCAACAAAAAACCTTCAACATACCTGGAAACCTTTCGAGCACTCTAAAATCCCCCCATTTTGAAATTCAAATTCACGCCCAAAATCAAGCCAAGTTTTTTGCCTTAATTCAAAACGGCAGCATTTATTTCAACTTCAATCATTTACGGGAACTGGCCAAAACGTTGCAAACGGGACTAAGCATAGCCATTGTTGACGAAGGGGCTAAAACCGTTCAAATTTCTTACCGGCATGAAAACCGTAAACTGGCTTATAACTTAATGCAGGCGATGATCGGCAGTTATTTTGAATTCGAAAAATCCAACAAGCAACAAGAAAACCTGAAAACGCTCAATTTTATCAACAACCAATTGGACTCCCTATCAATGGTACTCAACATTTCCAAGGATAGCCTTAGCAGGTTTCAGAGGTCTCAGAATTTACCGAGCGTAACCTATGAAGAAAATGACATTACCAAAAACTTATCGGAAATCAATGGGCGAATTACGGAAATCAACGAAGAGATTTACGCTGTTAATTATTTAAAAAGAACGATTTCAGATCAAGTAACGCGTCCCGAAATATTTAAAGTACTTCCAGAACTGGTGGGTAAGCGCAGTTTTGAAGGATCGATCACTCGACAAATTGAAGATTTAAAGCGCTTATTGGAAACCAAAGAGGATCTTATGCAAGACATTTCCTTTGAAAGCAAAAAGGTACAGTTAACCAACGACCGCATTGCGTCTTGTGTACAAGGAATCCATAAGAGCATTACAGCTATTCACGATCGACTCAAGCATGATAAACGGTTGTTAGAAAACCAATTAGCGGTTTACGAAGGTCGATTAATGGGACTGCCCGAAAAAACTTCGGAATTTAACCGATTAAAATACATGGAAGAATTGAATCGAAATTATTTCAATCAATTCACCGAAAAAAAGATTGAATTCCAATTGAGCAATGCGGGATATTCCTCTCAAAATCAAATATTGAGTTCACCTGAATTAGCCAATACACCCGTGACTCCCAACCGTAAAAACACCTTCATTTTCGGTTTCATCTTAGCTTTTGTACTTGGTTTTGGTAACTTGTTATTGCACTATTTATTTTACAACGAAATCACATCGCTGGATGACTTAAAATCCCTACTTCCAGAATCCACAACGGTACTTGGCACGGTCCCGTTGCACAAAAAGAAAATGACCTACTCGCAAGTAGTTGTAATCGACGATCCAAAATCCCGCCTTTCGGAATCGGTTCGGAATATCAAGTCTAACATGAATTTCATTCGAAATAACGTTAAAACGGTAGCGGTATCATCCTCCGTTTCGGGTGAGGGCAAGACCTTTGTTATTTTGAATTTGGCGGCAACCTATGCCAATTCTGGGAGCCGATGCATTTTATTGGACCTCGATTTACGAAAACCGAAAGTGCATCATGGTTTTGGCGTTGATAATAATACGGGAATGAGTCAAGTACTATCCGGTCTTATTCCACTCAACCAAGCAATTCGGCCTTCTGAAATTCCTAATTTGGATTTCATAACCGCCGGTCCGATTCCACCCAATCCTTCGGATTTGATTCAGAGTAAGGCCCTTCAAGATGTTATAAATCAACTCAAAGCATCCTACGATATCGTATTCATCGACAATCCTCCCATCGGAGTGGTTTCGGATGGAATCAATCTGTTGACCCAAGTGGATATTCCTATTTACGTGTTCAAAGCAAATTATTCCAAAAGGGCCTTCGCAGACCAAATTATGAATTTGTTTACCATTCAAAAAATTGATAAAATCAACGTGATTTTAAATGCTGTTCCTGTTGGAGGGGGAATGTATGGTTACGGATACGGGTATGGGTATGGTTACGGATACGGGTATGGATATGGGTACGGATATGGCTACGGAGGATATTATTCTGATGACAAAAAAGAACCATGGTATAAACGCATCATCGCAAAATTAACCAATCGCAAACAACAAAAGACAGATTAGGATGAAGGTGGAGTATTTTTCGATTGCTGGACTCATCAAGTTCATTCCAAGCTTATTCGAGGACGAACGAGGTTTCTTCATGGAGCATTTTAATGCCAATCGATATGAAGCCTACCTACCCCACGCTTTCGTTCAGGACAATATTTCAAAGTCGCACCGAGGAGTCCTTCGAGGACTTCATTTTCAAGCGCCCCCTTTCGCTCAAGGTAAATTAGTTCAAGTGTTAAAGGGAAGTGTCATCGACGTTGCGGTAGACCTCCGTACCCATTCTTCCACTTACGGTCAATATCAAATGATCGAATTATCGGATAAAAACCGAACGCAATTTTACATTCCTGAGGGATTTGCACACGGGTTTATTGCCTTGGAAGATCATACCCTATTCAGTTATAAATGTACGAATGTGTACTCTTCAGAACACGAGAGAACCTTGCTATGGAATGACCCCACGTTGGGAATAGAATGGCCCGATATTTCAAAAATTGTTTCTTCTAAAGACCAGGAAGGAGCTTTACTTAACCACCTTAACAATCCTTTTTAACATGAGCACCAATCTGAAACTTGCGTTGTTTTTCGCTGGCACTTTTGTTGCAACGGTGGTCTTCATCATAGTGCTTTTAGAATTTTCGAAAACGCTCGGCATAAGAGGTAACAACAACACTGAAAAACGCTGGAACCGAAACGTAAAGCCCTCCATCGGTGGAATTGCCATTTTCCTTTCGGTCTTTATTTCCATCGTAACTTATTTAATTAGCCATCCCTCTGAGAATATTTTCAGTAATGCCTCTTTCGTGTATTTCTTCTTAGGAATGTGCTTAGCATTTTTTATGGGACTTACCGACGATGCATTTGATACCAAACCGTTGATTAAACTCGGCAGTCAAATCATGTGTGGCGTCTTTGTGGTGGCTTCCGACAATGTGATTGCTGTTTCCGACCTTTTTGGGGTGAATGCCATATTCACCGTGGTATGGACCGTAGGTGTCATGAACTCGTTGAACATGCTCGACAATATGGACGGTATTACGGCAAGCGTAGCCGTTGCGGTTTTTGTCAATTTTATGGTCATTATCCTTTGGTTTTGCTGCAATGTACTGGACATCTACGTCTTTATTCTGATTGGTTTTATTGGAGCCGTACTTGGTTTTTTAACCTACAATAAACCTCCCTCAAAGCTGTTCATGGGGGACTCTGGTAGCCAATTAATTGGATATACGGTAGCGTTCTTTTCCGTATATCTGTTATGGAATTTTAAAGGAGTCAATGAAATACCGTTTTGGTTAAGTACACTCATGCTAATGATGATTTTAGCAGCACCCTTTGTGGATACTTTCACGGTCGTATTTAACCGAATTAAAAGAGGAACTTCGCCCGCCAAGGGAGGAAAGGACCATACTACTCACCATTTGTTTTATGCCGGGTTCAGTGAATTTCAAGTTTGGGTCGTATTCTCCTTAATCTCCGTCATTCTCGGAGCAATGGGTATTTTGATGCTTTATTTATATACCTTGGGCATTACCTACTGGATTTTACCCCTTATTAGCCCACTCCTTGGGATCTTTTATCTCTTATTTCGACTAACGCATGTTGTTAAATCACCGCCTTCCCATTCCAGCAGCAATACTAATTCTTAGTTTCACTTTTGGATTCTTATCATGCTCTGATTCCAATAATACAAAAGAGGAAATTAAACCAAATTCCTCCCGTTTAACGCGACCTAAAATCCCTGAAACGATTGACTTTTTTGGAGAAAAATGTTCCTTAAAGGACGTGGATGTACGAGAACGATTGGACCGCGAGATCTTGGTAAACACGTTTTTTCAAAGCAGCACCTCGTTAATTATCAAACGCAGTGCGCGTTATTTCCCAATCATTGAACCTATTCTTCGGTCGGAGGGTGTTCCGGATGATTTTAAATATTTATGCGTTATCGAGAGCAATTTAACCAATGTCACGAGCCCAGCAGGAGCCTCTGGATTTTGGCAATTCATGCCCTTCACCGCACCGGAATACGGATTAAAAATCTCCTCTGAAATCGATGAACGTTTGAACCTCGAAAAAAGCACGCGAGCAGCATGCCGATTGATTAAATCAAACCATCACATTTTCAAGCATTGGATTAACGCTTGTGCAGCCTACAACCGAGGTCCCGGTGGACTTTCTCAAGATTTAACAGCACAGGGTGTGGAACATTATTTTGACGCAGAAATGAACCCTGAGACCGCAAGGTATGTTTTTAGAATTATGGCGATGAAATTGATTCTTGAGCAACCCGAATCGTACGGATATGAAATCCCAAAAGAAGACCTTTATGTGCAGTACAAAACGCAACAAGTGATCATTACAAAACCCATTGAAAATTTAAGCGAATGGTCCTTAAAGCAAGGCTTTAACCGAAAAATTGTTCGAATCCTTAATCCTTGGATTCTTGGAAACCAACTATCGCGCCCTTCCCTACCCTGCACCCTTAAACTCCCCTCAAACCGTTCGCAATTCAATCCAAAACACCCTCTTTAACATGCGAACCCAAGATTCCAGTGTTCATGTATATGGGGCACGTGAACACAACCTCAAGAACATTGATCTTTCTTTCAAGCGACAACAACTCATTGTACTAACGGGGATGAGCGGAAGCGGGAAAAGTTCCCTTGCTTTTAACACGCTTTTTGCCGAAGGACAACGCCGATACATTGAAACCTTTTCATCCTACGTCCGACAGTTCATAGGCGGACTGGAACGCCCGGATGTCGATAAAATAGAAGGGCTGTGTCCGGTGATTTCCATTGAACAAAAAACGGTATCCCGATCCCCACGCTCTACGGTAGGAACCATTACCGAACTGAATGACTTTTTTCGATTGTTGTATGCCCGGGCATCCACAGCATATTCAATGCAAACCGGCGAAGAAATGGTTAAATACAGCGATCGGCAAATAGCGGATTTGATCCAAGAACGCTACAAGGGTCGGAAATTTGCTGTTTTGGCGCCCAAAATACGAGCGAGAAAAGGACATTATAAGGAGTTATTCGAACAAATCATACGTCAGGGATATACCAAAGTTCGGGTGGATGGAATCATACAAGACGTGAAACCAGGCATGAAACTGGATCGGTACAGAACCCATGATATCGAAATAGTAATCGACCGATTTTCCGAAAATTCAAGCGATACCGAACGCCTTTATCAAGCCATTGTTACCGGGATGAAAGTTGGAACGGGCTTCATATTGGTTTCGGATTGGGAAACCAATGAGGTGAGTTATTTTAGCCGCAGCCTGATGTGTCCAACTACAGGAATCGCCTATCCCGAGCCCGAACCGAATTTATTCTCCTTCAATTCCCCTTATGGAGCTTGTCCCTCGTGCAATGGACTCGGAGAAATTAGTGCCATCGATATCGATAAAATCATTCCTGATTGGTCAAAATCCATCGCCAAAGGGGGAATTGCTCCGCTTGGTAACGTAAAGAACAACTGGTTTTTTGAAAAAATGCAATCCCTTGTCGTTTCCCAAGGACATTCGTTCTATACCCCACTGCAGGATTTCAGCCAAGAGGATATCAATTTATTGATCTACGGTAACGATGGTATGGAATTAGGACCGTGGGAGGTGCAAGAGCGATTTGAGGGAATTGCTCAATTCATGCTTCGGTACAAAGAGGACGGTGACCCCACCTTAGTGCGATGGGTCGAACAATTCATGGAGAAAAAAAAATGTGCCTCCTGTTCGGGTCATCGGTTGAAACAAGAAGCCCTTCATTTTCGAATTGGTCAACTCCATCTCGGTGAGTTATCCAACATGGATTTAACCGACTTGTCGCTTTGGATGGATGGTATTGAAAGGCATTTTACACCTGATCAAGAAAAAATCAGCACAGAAATCATCAAAGAAATCAGAACCCGATTGGCTTTTATTCTTGAAGTTGGTTTGGGGTACTTAACCCTCGGAAGATCATCTAAAGGACTTTCCGGCGGTGAAGCACAACGCATTCGACTTGCCACACAAATTGGAACCGAACTCATCAACGTCATGTACATTCTCGATGAACCCTCCATAGGCCTTCATCAACGGGATAATCAAAAACTCATTGCAGCCCTGCAAAAATTAAAGCACGCAGGGAATACCGTGGTAGTGGTAGAACACGACAAAGAAATGATCCTTGCTGCCGACGAGATCATTGATATCGGTCCAAGGGCAGGTGCCTTTGGTGGTAAAATTGTTTTTCAAGGAAATGTGGAACAGCTATTAGCGTCTAATACGGTAACAGCGGGCTACTTTAATGGTAAAAACAGCATTGAAATCCCCAAAAAACGTCGAAAAGGATTGGGTACGTTTTTAACGGTTAGCGGAGCCAAAGGAAATACGTTGAAAAATGTTAACTTAAAACTTCCATTAGGAACCTTTACCTGCATGACAGGGGTATCGGGAAGCGGCAAATCTACCTTAATCAATCAAACGTTGTACCCCTTGCTCATGAAACACTTTCATGGCAGCGCCCTACAACCGCTCAGCTATGAAAGCGTCAACGGTTTGGAACATATTGACAAAGTTATCTGCATTGACCAGAGTCCGATAGGACGAACTCCGCGTTCCAACCCCGTAACGTACACGAAAGTTTTTGATGAAATAAGGAGCCTTTTCGCAGCGCTTCCAGAGGCTCAAATCCGAGGCTATAAACCCGGTCGTTTTTCGTTCAATGTCAGCGGAGGAAAATGCGAAACATGTAACGGTGGTGGTTTGAGGTTGGTCGAAATGAACTTCCTGCCGGATGTCTACGTAACGTGTGAAACCTGTCAGGGAAAGCGTTACAACAGCGAAACCCTGCAAATTAAGTACAAAGGGAAAAACATATCCGACGTCTTAAACTTATCCATCGCTGAATCGGTTGCGTTTTTTGAGAACCAACCAAAAATTCACAGGACCTTACAAACCTTGGACAGCGTGGGACTCGGATATATAACCCTCGGTCAGGCTTCCACTACCTTATCGGGCGGCGAGGCACAACGGATCAAATTGGCTGCTGAACTCACGAAACGCGCTACGGGGAAAACCCTGTACCTTTTGGATGAACCTTCAACAGGTTTGCACTTTGAAGACATTAAAATGCTGTTAAACGTGCTTCAAAGACTTGTGGACGAAGGCAATACGGTTTTGGTGATTGAACACAACTTGGACATCATTAAAACCGCCGACTATATCATCGACCTGGGGCCTGAGGGTGGAGCACAAGGAGGCAAAATCATTGCGGCAGGGACTCCCGAAGAGCTCGTGAGAAAGCACACCGAGGTATCGCCCACCGCATATTTTCTTAAGGAAGAATTAAATTGATTCATGACGTAAAAAAAAAATGTAAATTTGTCCATCCTTAATCAATAAAGAATCATGGCAGTAGAAATTACCGATAGCAATTTTGAAGAATTAGTAATAAAATCCAACAAACCTGTTTTGGTGGATTTTTGGGCAGAATGGTGTGGTCCGTGCCGAATGATAGGTCCTGTTGTTGAAGAGTTACACGGAGAATATGAAGGTCGAGCTGTCATTGGTAAAGTGAATGTAGACCATAATTCTGAAGTAGCGACGAAATTTCAAGTTCGAAGTATCCCAACCATTTTATTCATTAAAAACGGACAGGTAGTCGATCGTTCGGTTGGAGCAGTTCCTAAGGCGACGCTTTCTTCTAAACTTGACGCAATCCTTTAAGTCAATCCTACTTTTATGGACAACCTATGGCGGAGGCTTAAATATTACGGTATTGGGTTCGGGATTGGTTTAATTTTCGTGCTTGTACTTTTCCGCCAAAAAGGATGTTCTTGGACCCCTGGTAACCGGGTAAAATCGGCGTTGTTGGATAGAATTGTATTTGTAGACTCGGCAGATAATGCGTTTCTCAAACTCCATCAAATTAATGCTAAAGATTTGCAATCCTACATTGAAAACGCCACCGTTTCATTCATGGAAAGTAAGCGCCACGGCAACGAAAAAATATACCATTTTAGTGGAGTTTTAGGAACCCAAAAAACCTTCAATTGCCTCATTGCCTATCGGGAGAAAAGCGTGGTGGTCGATGTTGACTTTGTGCACGATAACCCCAAAAAATACGAGCGATTATCCGGAGAAGCAAAACCCTTTCTTTTCAAGAACAAAAATTGGTTTTCCGGTAAATTGAGTCTTATAGATGTGGCCGGAATGAATTCAAATGCCGCGCCTGAGAAGTTCACCGCCTTGTTTTTCAAATACGGAACATTGGATGCGGGGAAAACAACATTTGACACCAATTCCCCCTATTCTTACCTCAAATTCGGGACACCAACCAACCAACCACCTAAAATCTACCTCCTTAAAACGAAATGGTATCAAGAGAAAATTGAGATTCTCGACGTAAATACGGACCTGTAAGCTCGGAAGGGTAACATTTACGAGGGTTAATTTGTTAATAAATTGAAAAATGGGAAGGAAGGTGGGTGGTTTTAATAAATACCTTTGAACTATGGAATTTAGCGCACAACAAATTGCTGAATTGTTGCAAGGTAGCGTCGAGGGCGATGTTAACGTTTGCGTTAATCAGTTGGCCAAAATTGAAGAAGGACAACAAGGCGCATTATCCTTTTTGTCCAATCCAAAGTACGAGAACCATATTTATCAGACCAAATCAAGCATTTGCATCGTAAACCGGTCTTTCCAACCGGCTCAAAACCTGCCCGCAACCCTCACCCTCATTCGGGTGGACGATGCCTACGGCAGTTTCGCCCGTTTGCTTGAATTGTATGCTCAATTCCAAAAAAAACAAGCCAAAATAGAACAGCCGAGTTTCATCGATCCAACGGCTCACATCGGGGAAAATTGCTACATCGGAGCCTTTGTTTACATTGGAGCTCATGCGTTTATTGGCAACGATTGTTCCATTTATCCCGGTACTCATATTGGAGACCATAGCCGAATCGGCAACAATACAACCTTGTATTCTGGAGTTCAGATATACGACAACATGCATATTGGTGATCGTTGCATTGTTCATTCAGGAACGGTTATCGGAAGCGATGGATTTGGCTTTGCCCCCGATGAAAAAGGAGTTTACAGCAAGGTGCCGCAAATTGGTAATGTGGTGGTTGAAGACGATGTCGAAATTGGATCCAACTGCAGCATTGATCGTGCAACGATGGGGTCTACGCGCATCGGAAAAGGCGTTAAAATCGATAACCTTTGTCAAATTGCTCACAACGTAGAAATTGGCGAGCATACCGCTATAGCCTCTCAAGCGGGTATTGCCGGTTCTGCTAAACTGGGAAAGCACATCATGGTTGGAGGCCAAACAGGAATCAATGGGCACCTGACGGTTGTGGACCACACAAAAATCGTAGCTCAATCCGGCATACCTTCGTCCATTAAAACGGCTGATACCCTCATGGGATCCCCAGCCATTGCCCTGAACGATTTCAAACGATCGTACATTGGTTTCAGACGGTTACCCGAAATTTTAGAAGAGGTTCGATCCCTTCGTAAAGAATTGAATGAACTTAAAGATCAAAAGGAAAAGTAATGATAGAAATGCAGTGCACCCTAGCCGAATCCCTTCAATTCCTTGGAGTGGGGCTCCATACGGGCGAAAAAGTCACCTTAGAAATTTGTCCTGCACCGGAAAACCATGGGTATAAATTCCAACGCGTTGATCTTGACGGACAACCGATTATTCCCGCCGATGTCGATTTGGTGGTTGCAACCGATCGAGGGACGACTCTTGAACATAAAGGAGCAAGAGTCCATACCACCGAACATGTTCTTGCCGCTTTGGTAGGCTGCGGTATCGATAATGCTTTGATCAAACTCAACGGTCCGGAAATTCCTATCATGGATGGAAGCGCCCTACCATACGTCCATGCGATAGAGCGGACGGGCAAGACAGAGCAAACGGCAGAACGCAACTATTTGGAACTTGACGAAATTATTCCATGGGAAGACCTTGATAAAAACATTGAATTCCTGGCCGTTCCGAATCCTGTTTATCGCATAACTGTTATGGTGGATTATAATTCTCCGGTATTAGGAACCCAGCATGCGAGCATGTACCATTTAGGTGAATTTAACCAACAAATAGCGCCGTGCAGGACCTTTTGTTTTATACGTGAGTTGGAGTTCCTGGCCAGCAATAATTTAATTAAAGGAGGGGATTTGGACAATGCAATCGTGCTTGTGGACCGTACCGATATCTCCAAAGAAGAACTGACTCGATTAGCCAAGTTGCTTGGTAAAGAATCCCTGGATATTTCCATTGAAGGAATTGGGGTGTTAAACAGTACCAAATTGCAATTTGAAAACGAACCTGCTCGCCACAAGCTTTTAGATATCGTGGGCGATTTAGCATTGATTGGTCGTCCCATAAAAGCCCATATTTTGGCAGCAAGACCTGGGCATTTTGGCAATGTGGCTTTTGCAAAAATCCTGAAAAACCAAATCAAAAAGCAACAAAATAAAGGACGTTTTTTCGATTTAACCCAAGAACCACTTTACAACATCCAGGACATTGAAAGTATGCTTCCCCACCGCTATCCGTTTTTGTTGGTGGATAAAATACTTACCATAGCTGAAGAATCCATTGTGGGGGTAAAGAACATCACCATGAACGAGCCGATTTTCACGGGACACTTCCCTGGAAACCCCGTTTTTCCCGGCGTATTGCAAATTGAAGCCATGGCGCAAGTAGGAGGAATTTTTGCCTTAAGTAAGGTGGAAGACCCACATTTATACACGACGTATTTTATGAAAATAGATAAAGTGAAATTCAAATCCAAAATTGTTCCTGGCGATACCGTGGTCTTTGAATTAAAACTATTGTCCCCCATACGTCGGGGCTTAGTAGAAATGTCGGGAGTAGCTTATGTTAATGGAAAGGCCGTCATGGAAGCAGAAATGCTCGCTCAGGTTGTAAAAGACAAAGAAGTATGATATCCCCGCTTGCGAGCATCCACCCGAAAGCTACCCTCGAGGATAAGGTTGAAATTGGCCCCTTTGCAATGATCCATGAGGACGTGGTTATTGGCGAAGGAACCATCATTCACAGCAACGTTCATTTGTATCCCGGAACACGCATCGGTAAGCATTGTGAAATTTTTCCAGGCGCAGTAATCGGTGTTGTTCCTCAAGATTTAAAATTCGACGGCGAATATACAACCGTTGAGATTGGTGACCATACCAGGATACGTGAGTGCGTTACGATTCACCGAGGTACCAAGGACCAGTGGAAAACATCGATCGGTTCGCATTGCTTGCTCATGACCTATGTTCACATTGCGCACGATTGCCAAATTGGAAACCATGTCATACTTGCGAGTTACACCGGGCTATCGGGGCATGTCACCATTGACGATTATGCCATATTGGAAGGTAAGGTGGCGGCTCAGCAATTTGTACACATCGGAAAGCATGCATTCATAGGTGGTGCCTCCTTGATTCGTAAAGATGTACCGCCCTACATAAAAGCAGCCCGTGAACCATTAACCTTCGCAGGTGTGAATTCCGTTGGACTTCGTCGACGAGGATACAGCGATGAACAAGTGCGACAAATTGAAGACATTTACCGCTGTTTATATGTGCAAAACAGCAACATGAGCAAGGGCATTCAATCCACCATCGAATCCGTTCCTGCTTCGGAGTTGAGGGAAGAAATCTTAGGATTTATTCAAGCTTCAGATAAAGGGGTAATCCGAGGAATGATTTAAACATGTTTCATCGAGGAGAAATTATTACCCTAACGATCGATGGCTATGCATTTGGTGGCAGAGGCATTGCCAAAATTCCTATCGGCGAATCGCACTTTGTGGTTTTTGTCAATAATGCTTTTCCCGGACAAGTGGTGAAAGCGAAAATTGACGTAAAACGGAAGAATCATGCGGAGGCAAAATTAATGGAAGTTCTTGTGCGAGCTCCCGAGGAGGTAATCACCAATTTCCAAGAAATATCCGGTGCTCCATACCTCTTTGTCCCAGAGAAACTGCAACAAGCTGTTAAAACGGAATCCACCTTAACCACCTTTTCGAAAATTAGCGGCGATCGAAGCATTCGAGAAAAGTTCGATGAATACATCGCATCTCCTTCCACCTATTTCTATCGAAATAAAATGGAATACAGTTTTTCTAGCATTGAACATGTGCTTGAAACAGGAGAAGAAAAAGACGGAGCATTCGCACTCGGATTTAAAAGACGTGGAACCTGGTGGAAAGTGGAAAATTTAAACCGCCCCAGCGGATTGTTCGATGAGGATTGGGAGCAAAAACTTCCCCTCCTACGCACGTATTTGGAAAGTACTAATTTACCCGCTTGGCACCCGCCTCAAAAGACCGGTTTTTTCAGGCATATTGTGGTTCGGAAATCCTTTCAAGATGACCGAATTTTGGTGCATTTAGTAAGTTCATCCGAAGGGATAGAAGGATTTGATCAACAAGCCTTCGTAGCCAAGGTGCTTGAACTCCACGGCTCCAGAATTGCAGGAATACAACATACGGTTAACGATGATGTGGCTGACCGTTCAAAAATTGAAAACGGCCGTTCGCAACTGTTGTACGGTGTACCGATGGTTGAGGAACATTTATTAGGGCTCACGTTTCAAATGCGCATGGAGAGCTTTTTCCAAACCAATCCAAAATGCGCTGAACGCTTATATCAAAAAGCCATCGACTATTTGTTGGAAGATTTAGACGAGGGGAACGAGATTCTTGACCTATTTTGTGGCACCGGGACCATTGCCCAACTCATCGCTAAACGCCGAGGATTTGGTAAGATCACGGGCGTTGATATCGTGCATGAAGCCATTGAAGATGCCAAAGAAAATGCAACTAAAAATGGACTTTCAAATGTAGCATTTTATGCCGCGGATGTTGGTAAATTTCTCAAGGAGCATCCCGAATACGAAGGGAAAATTGGCGCAATCATCCTTGACCCTCCACGTGCAGGAATTGCTCCAAAAACCCTATTGAAAACCATTGCGCTCGGCGCTAAGAAAATCGTTTACATTTCGTGCAATCCTTCAACGCAAGCCCGCGATGCTTCAACGTTGTTTGATGCTGGTTATGGTTTGGAAAAAATCAGTCTGGTGGATCAATTTCCCCATACTGGTCATATTGAATCGATTGCTAAATTCGTGAAAAAATGAAGGTGACCATCGTTTCCATTGGGGATGAATTGTTAATTGGTCAAACCGTTAACACGAATGCTTCATGGCTCGGTAAAGAACTTTCCTCGTTGGGAGTTAGAATTCAAGAAGTTTTAACCATTTCAGACGACCCGCTTCAAATATTACGTGCGATTGAGAACACGGAATCGGATTTGATCATTGCTACGGGAGGATTGGGACCAACGAAAGACGACCGTACGAAGAAAGTACTTGCCCAGTACTTTGAAATGCCCCTAGTGCTGCATGAACCTACTTTGAAACACATTGAAGCTTTTTTTAGCCATCGCAAACGTCCCATGCTGCAAGCCAATATTGAACAAGCACATCTGCCTGAAGGATGTGAAATCCTGCCCAACGCATGGGGAACAGCTACGGGAATGTGGTTCCATCGAGAAGACCTTTCGGTAATCAGCCTTCCGGGCGTGCCCTATGAAATGAAAGGCATCTTCACGGAAGAAATCCTCCCACGCATCAAGGAACGGTATTCACTGAATGCTTTGTTTCACCGAACGGTCGTAACCCAAGGACTCGGGGAGAGTTTCCTGGCAGAACGCCTAGCCGATTGGGAAGAATCCTTGGAACAATTGAACTTAAGCCTCGCCTACCTCCCCGCTCCGGGAATCGTAAAATTGCGCATTAGTTCCTTTCGAGGCGCGGAGGATGAATCCTTGATTGAGGGTAAAATCCAAGAACTTCACTCGCTTATCCCCAACTTAATCGTTGGATATGAGGAGGATACCATCGCCGGTGTTGTTGGTAAAATGCTATCCCACATGCAAGCAACCCTTGGTACTGTTGAAAGCTGTACCGCAGGAAATATTGCCTCGAAAATGGTCGAAATACCGGGCTCATCCGACTATTTTAGAGGGAGTTTAATCACCTATCAAACTGCATTAAAAACGGCTTTATTGGATATCCCAGAAGCGTTTATCGAACAATACGACGTGGTAAGTGAAGAGGTAGCACTTCGAATGGCGGAGGAAGGGCGAAAACGGTTAAAAACCGACTATTGCCTGAGTACAACGGGAATTATGGGGCCTTCGCGAGGGGATTCAAAAGATGAAATTGGAACCGTTTGGATAGGAATCGCCGGTCCTTCCGGGGTGAGCGCTAAACGCTTTTCGTTCGGTGATATACGATCAAGGAACATAGAAATGGCGACCCTTGTTGCCCTTAACTTATTGAGGCTTTCGATGATGGGTTCCAAAATCGAACGCCTTGGTTGAATTATTTGACTAAAAATAAATTTTCTCTTGTTTATATAGGAAAAAAATAGTTTCTTTGCACCCGCTTTAATTAAAAGTAAAAACGAAAAACCATGTCACGCATTTGTCAACTTACCGGTAAATCAGTTATGGTTGGGAACAATGTATCCCACTCTAACCGCAAAACCAAGCGTCGTTTCCTCCCTAATTTACTCACCAAAAAGTTTTACATTCCTGAAGAGGATCAATACATCACCTTGAAAGTTTCCGCCGCGGCATTGCGTACGGTAAACAAGAAAGGTATTTCGGCATGCCTCAAGGATGCAAGGGCAAAAGGTTTTTTGAAATAATTGAAGTAACCGAGAAAAAAAACGAACATGGCAAAGAAAGCTAAAGGAAATAGAATTCAAGTGATTCTCCAGTGCACGGAGCACAAGGAATCAGGAATGGCAGGAATGTCCAGGTACATCACCACCAAAAACCGAAAAAACACACCCGATCGTATGGAATTGAAAAAATTCAATCCCGTACTTAAGCGCTACACCGTTCACAAAGAAATTAAATAAGTAGAAAATGGCAAAGAAAGTAGTTGCATCCTTACAGAAAGGAGGCGGTAAAGAACATACCAAGGTTATTAAAATGACCAAATCTGCGAAATCAGGTTCCTACACAACGAAAGAAGAAATCGTTCACAACGACAAAGTTAAGGAGTGGTTTTCTAAATAAGTAGCATTTATCAAAAGTTAGTCCCGGTCCTTCCGGGATTTTTTTTTCACTATGGGTTTATTTGATTTTTTTACGCGCGGAAAAAACGAAAACCTCAACAAAGGAGTTGAGAAAACCAAACAATCGTTTTTATCGAAAATCTCAAGGGCTATTCTTGGTAAATCGAGCGTTGATGAGGAAGTTTTGGACAATTTGGAGGAACTTCTTATTTCATCCGACGTTGGCGTTGCTACAACCTTAAAGATCATCGAGCGCATCGAAGCTCGAGTAAAACGCGATAAAGTCGTCAGCACCGAAGAACTCAATGCCCTTTTAAAAGAAGAGATTTCTGGATTGCTTGCAGACAGTAAAACATCGCTGGAACAAAACCAATCCATGAACCCTGGAGAGCTTTATGTAATAATGGTGGTAGGGGTTAATGGCGTAGGAAAAACGACCACCATCGGAAAACTCGCGCATCAGTTCAAATCCGGAGGTAAAAAAGTTGTTTTGGGTGCCGCAGATACCTTCCGAGCAGCTGCGGTCGATCAGTTGATTATCTGGTCGCAAAGGGTTGGTGTAGAAATCGTACAACAAGGCATGAATGCCGACCCAGCAAGTGTAGCTTTCGACACCCTTCAGTCCGCGAAAGCAAGTAATGCGGATGTCGTCATCATTGATACGGCTGGAAGGCTTCACAACAAGGTGAATTTAATGAACGAACTCAGTAAGATAAAACGGGTTATGAGCAAAGTTTATCCCAATGCTCCGCACGAAGTTTTATTGGTTTTAGATGGTTCCACCGGACAAAATGCTTACGAGCAAGCCAAGCAATTTGCGCAAGCCACGGACATCAACGCTTTAGCCATTACCAAATTGGACGGAACAGCCAAAGGCGGGGTGGTCATTGGAATTTCCGACCAAATGCAAATCCCTGTGAAATATATCGGAGTCGGAGAAAAGATGGAGGACCTTCAACTCTTTGATAAAACCGCCTTTGTAGAAGCCTTGTTCAGCGATGCTCAACCGTCGTAGAATCTAAGGTATTTGAAACTGCCATTTTACGCGACAAAATGCGTAACTTCGAGCAAAATTTGTGTATGCTCCGAGCCATCCTCCTTGTTTCTTTACTTTTACTCACCTTAGAAAAAACCTTTGCCCAGCAATATAACGTGCGTGGGTTCGTGAGCGATGAAAAAACCGGAGAAGCCATCAGCAATGAAAAGGTCACCCTGTTAAGAGCTGATAGTTCGCTGGTGGCCGGTGCCATGACAGATCAAAACGGTTTATTTTCCATTCCCAAATTAGAGGCAGGAAACTACCTTCTTCGTTTACGAATTTCCGGGTACAAGAAAACCTTTATTCCTGTTCAATTGCAAGGTGAGAAAAAGATTGTCAATATTAATATCCCATTACCCCCTGCGGATAGAACCTTTGACGATGTCATTGTTACGGCAGAATCAAAAACAAAAAAAACAAAACCCGAAGTGGGTATCATCAAATTCGATAAAACGGCGGTGGAGCGCATTCCAGTTTACGGTGCAGAAAGCGATGTACTTGGTGCAGTTTCCGTAACACCTGGAGTCACCACTACGGGTGACCAAGGAGGGCAGTTCTATGTTCGAGGAGGAACTCCGATACAAAATAAAACCCTTTTGGATGGAATGACCATTTACAACCCGTTTCATTCCATTGGTTTTTTCTCAATTTTCGAAACAGAACTTATTAAATCGGTTGATATTTATACCGGCGGTTTTGAGTCTAAATACGGAGGACGGGTGTCGTCCATCATGGACATTTCTTACCGCGACGGAGATCGAGGTTCTTTTGGTGGAAAAGCCTCCTTATCCCCTTTCTTGGCAAAATTGGTCTTGGAAGGTCCTTTAAGCAAAGCAAAAAAAGGCCGCCTTTCTCCCGGATCCTACATGTTTACTGCCAAACACAGCTTATTGGATTACACCTCGAAATCCTTGTATCCAAGAGTCAATGAAGGTGACGGATTGCCGTTTAATTTTACCGATTTGTACGGTAAAGTTACGTTCATGGGAGATGGAGGTTCCAAGGTGAGTGTTTTTGGTTTTCACAACCGCGACAGCGTGAATTATCAGATCGCTGATTTAAACTGGCAAGCCTCCGGGGGAGGGATCAATTTCTTACTCATCCCTTCGGGTTCTCCCGTTTTTGTTCGAGGTCACGTGAACGGATCAAATTTTGAAACAACCTTCAGCGAGTCTGAAGTGGAACCACGCTATTCAAAAATTGGCGGTTTTGACCTTGGATTTGACTTTTCGTACTTCCTTAAAAACGAAGGGGAAATGAACTACGGTTTCAATTTCTCGGGGTTCAACACGGAATTCGTAACGTTTAACGAAGCAAAACGACGCATCGAATTATTCAACTTCAATACGGAAATTGGGGCGTACTACAACTACCGTCGCGTGTCCAAAAACGAGCGATGGGTGATGCAGGCGGGATTTCGAATTCAGGCCTATGCCTCTTTAAGCACCATCTCACCTGAACCGCGTTTGGGATTGAAATACAACGCTTCCGATAAGTTGAGGGTAAAATTTTCGGGAGGACGCTACTCGCAAAACTTTACGTCAGCCTCAAGCGACAAAGATATTGTGAACCTCTTCAATGGACTCTTGTCAGCACCCACCAATGTACAGGAAGAATTCGTCGATGAATTCGGTAATACCAAGAAGATAAAAAATGGGTTGCAATATGCTTGGCATGGAATCCTCGGATTGGAGTACGATCTCAACAAAAGTAATTTCATCAACGTGGAGGGATATTATAAGTACTTCTCACAATTGAGCAACATCAACCAAAATAAACTGTACGAGGATTTAGCTCAATTTGCTAACGTTGCGGATGTATTCAAAAAGGACTTCATCATCGAATCAGGGACCACCTATGGAATTGATGTATTATACAAGCTTACCTTGAAGCGATTCTTTTTATGGGGTGTATATTCCTACAGTTATTCTACCCGTTGGGATGGATTTGCTGAATATTTTCCCGTATTCGATCGAAGGCACAACGTGAACTTGGTTGGATCCTACCAATTTGGCAAAAAGAAAGACCTCGAATTAAACGTTCGTTGGAATTTAGGTTCAGGACTGCCTTTTACACCCACTGCAGGATTTTACCAAGCGGAGAATTTTTCGGGGGGTGTAACTACAGACTATGTAACGAACAATCCCTCCACAATCAGTACCCTTCTCGGAACATTCAACAGCCGAAGGCTGCCTTCGTATCACCGATTGGATATTACCGTTAAAAAACTTTTCAAGTTCAAAAACAATACACAAATGGAGGTGACGGGAAATATCACGAACGTGTACAATCGAAATAATATTTTCTATGTCAATCGAATAACCTCTAAAATCATATATCAATTTCCCATTCTACCCAGCTTGGGCGTTAGTTATAAATTTTAATCATGGCCATCCTACATCCATTCCGAGCTATTCGTCCGGTAAGGGACAAGGTGCATTTAGTAGCAACCCGACCTTATTATTCGTATAAAAACAACGTGTTGAAGGCGAAAATCGAAGACAATCCATACACGCTTTTGCACATTATCAATCCCGAATTCAATAAAACGCTGAGAACTCGTGCCAATTCACCCGAACGATTTGAATTGGTCAAGAAAGGATATGAGTCATTTCAAGCGAAAGGAATTTTAATTCAAGATGCTGAACCCCACCTGTACCTTTACCGACAATCAAGTGCCGAGAGAAGCTATACGGGAATCATTGGAGGAGCAGATGCCGAGGACTACCTGAACGATGTCATCAAAAAACACGAAGCGACCCTTACTGCACGTGAAGCCGTTTTTACAGAATACCTGGAAGTGGTAGGTTTAAATGCAGAACCGGTATTGATGTCGTATGAAGGCAATGAACGCATTGATGCAATTATAGCTTCAATCCTTACAGAACGACCCGAGTATGAATTCAGCACCACGGATTTGATCAAACATGAACTTTGGCTCATTGACCCGGTAAAAACGGAAGTTTTGGTGAGGTGTTTTGAACAAATACCGGCCACCTACATTGCAGACGGACACCATCGAAGTGCCTCATCTGTCGCCTATTATTTACAGCAACAAGCCAAGGGAAACCTCCATAAAGGACGGAAATTTCTATGCTATTACGTTCAAGAAGAGGACCTAAAAATACTGGAGTTTCAACGGCTTGTCAAACACCTCAACGGTCAAACAAGCGAGACCTTTCTCAAGCAAATGGAACAATGGGGAACGCTCACGGAAATGCGAACACCACGTAAACCACAAAAAAAACATGAAATCACGGTATTCATTGACCAAAAGTGTTTTAGCTTAATCCTCAATGAATCGTTGATACAGAAAGACCATCCAACCTTATGCTTGGATGCGGAACTCCTCACCCAATGGATTTTACAACCATTATTAAATATTCAAGACCTTAAAACTTCGCAAGACATTTCGTTCATTCCTGGAAACACCCCTTTTAATGAAGTTTTGAACCAAGTCAACGATGGCAGCTACGCTGTAGCTTTTTTCCTTTATCCTATCACCATGCAGGAGGTAAAACGAGTAGCTGATCACGGCATGTACATGCCACCTAAATCCACTTGGGTTGAACCCAAATTACGCAGCGGACTCACCATAATGAACCTCCATGATTAGCGAAACGATTCATCAAGTCAACGCATCGCTTCCCGTAATAACCAAGCTCATCGCCGTATCCAAAACGCAGAGCATGGACAAAATCATGGAGGCCTACGAAGCCGGACAACGGGATTTTGGTGAAAACAAAGTACAAGAATTGGTAGCAAAATATGAAGCGCTACCCAAGGATATCCGTTGGCACATGATTGGTCACTTGCAGAGCAATAAGGTCAAATATATTGCCCCTTTTGTGCATTTGATTCACGGCGTCGATAGCCTAAAACTGCTGCAAGAAATCGATAAACAGGGACAAAAAATCGGACGCAAAATACCGTGTTTACTTCAATTTCACATCGCACAAGAGGAAAGTAAATTTGGTTTTTCGATGGAGGATGCGAACGAATCCCTTACCCAGAAGAACCTCAATTCACTGAGCCATATACAACTTTGCGGAGTCATGGGCATGGCCACGTTTACCGACAACACCGCACAAATTCGCCAAGAATTTAAGGCCTTGGCCTCGACCTTCAAAACCTTAAAACAACACCATTTTTCCTCCGTTGAAAGCTTCCAAGAAATTTCCATGGGCATGAGCGACGATTATCCTATTGCCGTCGAAGAAGGCAGCACCTTCATTCGGGTAGGAAGTAAAATTTTTGGTGAAAGATTGTAATTACATTTATTTTATTCTTATTCTTAGCTCATGAACGAAAATGACACCATAGATTTGTCGAACGATATTGTCGAAAGTCTAACAAAATTATCGCTTGGATTTGAACCAGGTATGTTTTCTGGGAAAATCGTAAAGTCCTTACCGAATCATGCAAAACTCTCGGAAATAATCGCGCTTTACAGTGAGCACTTACTTGCGTTCAAGGGCGTATATTCAACCGCAGAGCAAACAAGAGCATTAAGTGATTTCCGATTCAAATTAGTCGAACTTTACAATACGGAATCACCGAATTAGAAAATTTAGATGGTATGCATAAATTAATAAAACCTGCGCTAATTTTGTTGGTAATTATTGGCGTTTTTTTGGGTTTAGCCTTTAGCGGCATATTACCCTCAGCCATCAATCCTTTTAAGAAAAAGGAAATGGAGATTACTGAAACGGCTCTAAAAGTAGAGGATGTAAAGGCCATTGCACAGCTATTCACTCAGCAGTACGTAAATGAATTTATTGTAAAAAAGGTTCATAAAACCAAAGGATTTTTATACGGCTACTCGTCAGATCAATTAATTATTATTGCAAAAGGAACGTGTTTTGCGGGTACCGATTTGTCGGGATTGAAACAAGAAGACATTAAAATTCTTGACTCGTTATCTGTAGAAATAACTATTCCCAAGGCCAAAATCCTTCAAAGTATAATTAACCCAAGTGGATTTAACATATTTGTATCTGAAGGTTATTGGGAAGACAACTTCAAGGCAGTGCAAAAGGTGAAACTAGAAGCGGTAAAAACCTTGGAGAAAATGGCCAAAAATACCGCCATTCTAAAAAAGGCTGACGCAAAGTCTATAGAAATTATGGAGAAGTTCATGCGGTCCGTGGGATATTCAAACGTTAATGTAAAATTGAAATGAAAACAATCTATATTCTCGTACTTGCTGTACTCGTTGTTTCGTGCACCAAAGTAGAAGATGTAAATGGAATCAACGACAAGAAAGTAATTGATGCTATTAAAGCCATGAGCAAATTGGGGACCTCGGAGTACACCCTGAGCAAAGTTTTGGCTGGAGAAGATAGTCAATGGTATACGATAGGCTCACGTAAAATAATGATTCAATGTAAAGCTTATCTTATAACTGGAATAGATGCTGGTCAAATTCAATTTACAGATGTAAATCCTAAAGAGAAAAAGATAAAACTTACCCTCCCTCCGGTTGAAATACTCACTTTTAATATCCCCCCCAACGAAATTAAAACTATAAGCTTAGATGTTGGATTTTTCCGGGATAATTTCTCATCCAAGGAAAGGCAACAATTCGAAACAATCGCTGAGGGTAAAATAAAAGAACAAATTAAAGAGCTTAACATTGTTGCTGAAACTGAAAAAAATGCTAAAATCTTCTTAGAAAGTATTTTGCGGTCTTCTGGATTCGTATCTATTGAAATACAATCTTCACCAAGTGCGATGTAAACAAAATGAATTAAAGAATAAACTTTCATTAATCAACCATTATCTTAGATATCGAATTCAAAATTTCATTAATTTTAATAAAAAAACACCATGGGATTATTTTCTAACTTCTTCGACCGGTTCAAATCTTCTGATTTTGATATCGAACCTAACCAAAAAGTGAAAACAGTACAAGCTGATTTCAAAGAGAATTTTGGTTTAACGTTACGTGTATACAAAGGAAAAGTACTTGCTGATCCTGATTTAACTTTTGCTCAGCTAAACCAACGTACTTCGAAAAATGTTAATTGGAATGCCGATAATTTGAAGGTTCGAGCAAGCATGACGATAAAACAAGTTGAAGACATGATCAGTGAACAATTCGGATTGACCGTTCAGGTCGCGAACGAACATGATACGTATTGTGTTGCTAACAACTATACGATTGGTCAAGCTACACGAAAAGAAGATTTAGAAGATTGGTGTAAAAAAGAAGGATTTGCCAACAGCGAAGCGTATTTAAAAAGCGAAGGATTCAAGGACTGGGACGAATACTACGCCAAAAAACATAATAAATAAGGTTTCTTACTTTTTATCGTAGACCAATTCGCAAACGTTTTCGGGATTAAAGTATTTTGTCGCAACGGTATTAATTTCTTCCAATTTTACGGCTTGGATTTTGCGGTAGGTTTCCGAAAGTGCATCGATTCGATCATAGACCAACAAAGTTTTTCCATTCGCCATGCACCGTGCATTGTTGCTTTCTGATGCAATGGACAGCTGACCTAAAAACTGCACCTTAAGTTTTTGTAATTGGGCTTTGGAAAGGCCTTGGGTACTGAGCTTGCTCAGTTCTTTTTTGGCCAACTCCATGGATTTGTCCATGTTTTTTTGCTCTGCCGAAAGCAGTATCCCCCAATAGCCAGAATCCTCCAAAGCGGTGTAATTCGCCTCTACATGGTAAGCCAAACCGTACTTTTCACGAATGACGAGATTTAATCGAGCATTCATCGCTGGGCCTCCTAGGTAATTGATTAGGAGGTTCATCATCAAGCGGTCATCGTCGCGAAAAGAAGGGGCATAAGCCCCGAGAATGGCATGAGATTGATGGTTCGATTCCTTTTTACGCAGGCGAAACACTTGGGCCTTTTCGGGAACTTCGAACTGTAAATTTTGGGCATTTAATGGTAATTTTGGTAAACATTCATGGATCAGGGTCACCAACCGTTGTTGGGATTCCTTTCCCACGTAGGAAATCACCAAATTATCCGCGGTGAAGTTGGACTGAATGAACTGCAACAAATCGTCTTGCTGCAAGCCTTTGACAGACTTCTTGGTTCCTAAAATTGGATTACCAAGCGTACTTCCCGGAAACATTAAGGCGTCGAATTCATCCATTAAACGGTCGACAGGACTGTCTTTGTAGGAATTAATTTCATCGATGATCACCTCTTTTTCTTTTTCAATTTCTTCTAGCGGAAAGGTAGAATTCATGACCAAATCCGACATTAATTCAAAGGTTCGCTTGGTGTATTTGTGCAAGAAGGTGGCATGCACGCAG
The DNA here is from genome assembly GCA_947500875.1 of Flavobacteriales bacterium. Lineage (GTDB taxonomy): Bacteria > Bacteroidota > Bacteroidia > Flavobacteriales_D > Crocinitomicaceae > UBA952. The sequence continues at coordinate 49,167 of CANMUN010000001.1, forward strand.
ATTTCTTCCTTGGCGGTAAAAGCATTCAACTCCCCACCTACTTCATCGAGGCGGGATAAAATCCACATTGGACCGTGTAGCTTCGTTCCTTTGAAAATACAGTGTTCGAGGTAATGCGCTAAACCCATTTTCTCCATGGGTTCGCTCCTGCTTCCCCCTTTGAAATAAAAAGCCAAGTGGCCCACGGGACTGTTCGACTTCAAGTAGGCCAATCGGATCCCTGAGGGTAATACGGTAATTTCCGTAGGTTGTTCCTTCATATCATTACGGATTCAATCGAAATTTATCCCACGCATTGGAACTCCCTTCAAACACCAAACGTTCGTGCAAGCGCGAAGGTTTTCCTTGCCAAAATTCGAACTTACTTGGAACCAAAGCCATGCCTCCCCAATGCGCTGGACGGGGAACTTCGTTCGGGTACTTTTCCGAAAACTCCTGAAACCTTGCCGTCATATCCTCCATGGAATTTAACTGTTCTGATTGAAACGAGGCCCAAGCGCCGAGTTGACTTTCCCTCGGTCGTGAGGCAAAATAAGCATCGCTGATGGCCGCATCGATTTTTACGACGGTTCCTTGAATGCGAATTTGCCGTTCCAAACCCGGCCAAAAAAACAACAAACTTGCCTTAGGATTCACGCTCAAATCCCGTCCTTTTTCCGAAAGGTAATTGGTGTAGAAAACGAAGGATTCTTCAAAAATTTCTTTCAAATAAACTACTCTTGAGCTGGGAATTCCATCCGAATTCACGGTAGCAATAACCATCGCGTTGGCTTCAAGCTCTCCCTGATGCACGGCTTCGTTGAACCATGCATGGAAACCATCCCATGGATTATCAAAGGTTAACGCATTCGTGTTTCTTGTAAAATCGCTGTGATCGTTTCGTAAGTCTTCAATAGGATTACTCATGCTCTTCATCAAATTGATCTTCCAAGGAGCTATCGTTGGATGGTTCTTCTGGAACCTCCTCTTCCTCCACATCGGATCCTGAGGCACTGAATACCACACCGCGTTGACTGCTCACACGTTCATCAACGTCTTGCACCTTTTTCGCCGGTGATTGAACGTCCTCGTCGCGATAGGGGAAAATTTCAACGATGGGAGAAGAAACGATGGAAAGCACTTGGTAATCAATCATCAATCCTGCAAGGCTTTCTTCCATTCGACCGTAGGCTTCCTTAACATCCGGGGCCGAAACCAGGAAATTTTGAGCGACTTTTTTCTTTTTATCGCCGTCCTCCTCCTCAATTCCATACGTGATTTTACATTTAAACCACGTAGCAGAATCCTCGTACTGAAAAATATCGGACAAATCCGTTCGAGCGATTCCTACCACCATGAATTCGCCACGAATGTAAGATCCAAGTTCTTCATAAATCCGAGCTTCAGCATCGGTAAAGGTCATTGCGGCCAATAAATAAGGTTCGGTAACCCTTTTGAGGGTGCCATTTTCCAACTGCTTCGTGTATTTCACTCTAACGGTAAACCAACTGTTCATGGTACTCAATATTTTATCCTACAAAAATACAGCATGTTTTGTGGAAATTAGCCCCTTGTTAATAAGTAATTATGGTACGAAAAAGAATTATTTCCCGAAGCCAAAGGGCAGTAAATCCTTCACCCGATGCACGATCATGGTTCGTTGATCTTGATTCACTAAGATTACCCGAATCGGGGGTTCTTGTCGGTTTTCGGACTCCAGCATTACTTGCCGGCATCCGCCGCAGGGTGAAAGCAATTGCTCGTCAGGCATGAGTTCACCTCGCGCTACGACGCACAAGGTATCGATGGTTACCCCCGGGAAATTCGCTCCGACATAATTCAAGGCGACCCGTTCAGCACACAAGCCTGACGGAAAAGCCAAGTTCTCTTGATTCGAACCGCAAATAACTTGACCAGTTTCCAAAAGTACAGAGGCACCAACCTTGAAATTGCTGTAAGGAGCATAGGCTTTTTCCATGGCGCTAAGCGCTTGATGAACCAAGGTTTGATCTGATTCCGAAAGTTGATTCCAATCGGCGAATAATTCGTATGAAAAATTAAAATGGTGTTGTGACATGCAACTCCTTACGCATCGATACCATCAAGGTTACGCTAATTGAGGCGATGGGTCACTAATTTCTCTACTTTTTGCATCAAATGATGGGGTTTGTAGGTACGCCAATCGAGGTCGTCGAGTTCTCCCCCCATGGCAATATAGGCATCCACATGAATGCGTTGCATTTCTTTTGCCACGTGAGGATGCACATTAACTGCTGCAATCCAACCATGTTCAATATCCTCGAACCATTCCTCGTAGTAGCAATCGTCGGAAAAATGAAAATTCAGCACGTTTTCCAAAATGAGTACGAAGTGCCTTATCCCCTCCTCCACTAACGGGTTAATGACGTTCGACTTGAGGGTCATGATATCGTTTTCTATGGCATCGTTCCATTCGCCAATGAGTTCCAGAATACAGCTCCCTGCGTCGTAATCCACGAACAAGATTTTGAGGTACAAGGTGGTGGAACCAAATTCGTCCCATTGCGGGTGGATAAGGAAATTATAAATACGGTGCTCAAATTCAAACTCGCTATACTCCCGCCGATAGAAAGGGGATTTGGGGTCTTCCGAGGCAATGTACTCACCCCTCCAACGGAAAAACGGTTCGATGTAATGCATGACGATGCAAAAGTCGAATAAAAATGTCAAAAAAAAAGCACCCGAAGGTGCCTTTCTGAAAGCTAAACCCTCTTAATAATAATCTTTCAAATCTACCGTGGTACCCTCTAGATCGTCGTAAATTTTAACGATTACCCGTTTCGTATCTCCATCGTAGACCAAATCACCAACATTCCCAGAGAAACCGGAGGTTGTGTAAGGACTAACCGTGGAACAACAAGAGCCGTAACCAACGCTTGATCCTACACCTATCTTAACGGATATGCCCTTGGAGCCAGCACCCTTAATTTTAAAGGAAATTCGCGCCTTAGAAGTTGCGAAAGATTCCATCTTAGCCGCCGATGATGGTTGCGCTAAAGCACTTTTCGGTTCTGAACAGCACGACGAAAGAACCATGAACCCGCCCATTACAAGGCTCAGTCCAAAAGAATTGAATGTTAACATACGGTTGAATTTATATTTTTATAAAACTAATAAAAAAATCTTTCGAATCCCAATACCTTTGCGCTATGGCAAAAGATAAATTGGCGCGCTTTGCCGCCATCAAGACCTTTCCAAACGTACTAGAACACCACTACCAGGCATCCTTTCCCATGAAGGGTCATTGGCACCGTGATTTTTTCAAGAACGATCATCCCTTGGTGTTGGAATTGGGATGCGGTAAGGGCGAATATTCCGTGGGCATGGCCCGATTGTTTCCGGAGAAAAACTTCCTTGGCTTGGACATCAAAGGCAACCGCATGTTCATAGGTGCGCGACAAGCGCTCAAAGAAAACCTCAACAACGTGGGTTTTTTGAGAACCCGCATCGATTTTGTAGAGTCCTTGTTCGGTCCCAACGAAGTGGATGAAATCTGGCTTACCTTTTCCGATCCACAACCCCAAAAACCCAAAAAAAGGTTGAGTTCGTCGCTTTTCATCAACCGCTACAGGACGTTTTTGAAACCCGGAGGAACGATTCACATGAAAACCGACAACGATCTGCTGTTTGAATTTACCATGGAAGAAATCGAATTGAACGGTTATACCATCATCGATTACCGTCCGGACCTATACGCTACGCTTATTGGCGCGGAGGACTCCGTTGAAAACACCATCTTTCGGATCAAAACGCATTACGAAACCTTGTTCCACGCAAAAGGTCACGTGATCAAGTACGTGAGTTTTAAGGTGCACTGAGTCTATGCAGCGAATTACCAACGGAATATATCAAGGTGCTGATGGTCGCGAGAGCTTGTATGACCTTTTCCTACCCGAAAATTGGCAAGGGGATTTGATCTTATTTGTCCATGGGTTCATGGGCTTTAAAGATTGGGGCGCTTGGAACTTAGTAGCAGCCTATTTTGAACAACAAGGATTTTCGTTTGCGAAACTCAACCTCAGCCATAACGGTGGAACCGTGGAAAACCCGTTGGATTTTCTGGACCTGGAAGCCTTTTCGAACAACACCTACTCCAAAGAAGTGGAAGACCTAAGCTTATTTCGAAAGCACCTTGCTGCGAAAATTCACGCAAAGAGGATTTACCTCATCGGTCATTCACGGGGTGGCGCAGCGGTGATCTTGAACGCAAGGGACGAGCACGTTGACAAAATCGTACTTTGGGCCTCTATTTGCGATATTGGACGGCGTTTTCCCGAAGGTCCAGCGCTAGAAGATTGGAAAAACAAGGGGTACCGCACCGTGCTGAACGGACGAACGCGGCAGGAACTCCCGCAGAAATTTAGTTTGTATGAGGACTATTTTAACAATGCATCCCAGCTCAACCTCGAAGCTGCGATAAAATCGATGAGGACCCCGACACTGGTTATCCATGGAGACCAGGACCGTTCAGTGAAACTAGCGGAGGGGGAAGCCTTAGCGGCCTGGAGCCAAACGAAGCTTGCGGTAATTCGCGGAGCGGATCACGTATTTGGGGCAAGTCACCCGTGGACCAAGGATGAACTACCGCAAGACCTGCTGGAGGTTTGTGAAAAAACCTTGGAATTCTTGAAACCATAAATTGACTTTTGAATTCAATAAAATCTACCTACCTTTGCATTCGGGGTAAGTCTTTTACGACCAGCTCCCTCTGAATCCTCCAGGACGGGAACGTAGCAAAGGTATGAGGTTGTAGCGGTGCGATAAAAGTAGCTTACCCTCTTTTTTTTGACATAAGGACGATAGGACATTAGGATGTTAGGATGTTAGGACAATAAGACATAAAGACATTAGGATGTTAAGCATTTCATCTTCTCCCCTTTCGCTTGCGCCGAAGCTTCAGCGAAGGCACACAGCGAAGGCACACAGCAAAGGCACACAGCGAAGGCACTGAGGGGAGATTGAGAAGGGTGACATCGGTCGAGAATATAAAGAGACCATTTCTAGGAATAACTGTTCTCCTGTTAAATTATTTTCTCATATGCACCCTTCGATACCTCCTTCGGACTACTCAGGGTGCGGTTAAGATTTCAAAGTCCTTTAATCCTTAAGTCCTTTAATCCTTAAGTCCTTTAATCATTTTTCACTACCTTTAACCTATGAAATGGTTTTCTATTTTCACGGTAGTGATATTAGTCGGTTGTGCTAAAAGCACCTCATGCCACAACGCCCTTCAAGGTCGCATTAAAAACCTAACCGGACTTGACGGCTGTGGTTGGGTGATTGAAGCGGAAGGAAAAACGTTTGAACCCTTAAACCTTAACGACTTCGACACAACTTTGATAAAAAACAACCAGAAAATTTACTTCACGTATCAGCCCTCTCCTGCAGGGTCCATTTGCATGGTGGGTGAAACTATTCAGTTAACTTGCGTTGAGAAACGGTAATTAATCTTGCTATCTATCATGAAATCTATTGCCTGTATACTCCTTTTATCCACCACCTTTGTTGCATGCCAACCTTCTAAAAGCAAGGACACAATCCAACGAAAAGACGCGGTAAACGAAGAACCCAGGGAACCCTTTTCTTACATTAACCCGAAAGGCTCTACCGTTCAAACGCGTTTCAACCTACCAGAGGGTTTTTCGCGAACCTTGTGCGACAGCAACTCCTTCGGACACTATTTGCGGGAATTGCCGTTAAAAGAACACGGTCAACCCGTGTTGCTTTATACCGGTGTTGAAAAGCCGAACAATGGCAACTATCTCGCAGCAGTTGACTTACCCATTCCAAAAGGAAACCTACATCAATGTGCGGATGGAGTAATTCGTTTAAGGACCGATTATTTGTTCAGCCAAAAACGATTCAATGAAATTTCGTTTAAATTCGTGAGCGGCAAACATTACGGTTACTTGACGTATTTGAACGGAAAACTTCCTACGATGGAAAATAAATGGAATTACCTCATAAATGTGTACAACAGTGCGAATACCACCTCATTAAACGAACAACTCATTTCGAAAGCAATACGTGATCTAGAAATTGGAGATGTTTTTATTTATCCTCATCGAAATGGAGGATATGGACATGCAATTATTGTTGTCGACAAGTGCATCAATGCTCAGGGCAGCATTAAATTCATGCTTGCCCAAAGCTATACGCCCGCTCAAGAATTAGAGATTATGGATAACCCGAATAATTTAGGTTCTCCCTGGTACGACCTTAATTTTGGAGAAACTTTAATGACCTCCGGAATGTATTTTCAAAAAGACGAATTAAAATCTTTTGAATGAAATTTATTATCATTGTGTTAGCTTGTATCGCTTTATTTCCCCTCAGTGCATGTAAAAAAGGACGTTGCACGGAACATGCAAAAATGGCCTGTGATCTGATCGATATCAACCCGAATCATTATGATCCCGTATGCGATTGTCAAGGTAACACGTATCAAAACGAGGCGGTCATTCAATGCATCGAAGGGAAAACAAAATACAAAAAAGGAAAGTGTAATTAACCTATTCCTCGGGATAGTTTCCCTACCTTTGCAGGGATGAAAATTTCAGCTTCCATCTACAGCGATGCGCGCAACAACCTGTCGGCAACTATTGCTGATTTAGATGCCCATCAAGTAGACCTGCTGCACGTGGATTGCAACGATGACCTGTCGGTTTTCGACGATATTATCGCTTTGCGCAAGATCACCAACATTCCGGTGGATTTGCACATCATTACCCCCACTCCTTCCAAGTTTTACGCCCGGTTATTGGAGGTGCCCGTTGAGTATATTACTTTTCAATTAGAACCCCTGCAAGAACCCCTAAATTGGCCACCAGCCTTTAAAGGATCTAAAGGAGTGGCTATTACCACCGACACTTCGATTGATGCTTTCGAAGCTCATGACAACTGCGATTTCATATTGATTATGGCGACCGTTCCGGGGCAGTCTGGCGGAACGTTTAACAAGGATAATTTTAAGAAAATACGTACCTTCCGCAAGCGGTATCCCAACAAATCCATCCACGTGGACGGTGGCGTTAACGGCGAGGTTTCCTTCATCTTACGGAACATGGGCGTAAGCACGGCCGTTTCTGGATCATACCTTTTCAAAGGACCCAGCATTGGTCATGCTTTGATGAACCTCACAGCTCGCAGCCACGATTCGGCGTTTTGCGTGGAGGATTTCATGATCCCGATCGAAGAGTGTCCCGTTGCATCAACCGACAACGCAAGCACCGAGAACATCTTGGAAATCATTGAAAACGGCAAACTCGGTTTTTGCCTTATAACGAATCGAGAAAACCAACTTGAAGGCATTGTTTCCAGTGCTGATATCCGTAAAGCCTTGCTGCGGCAACTGAAAACCAAAATCCCATTAACGCCTGAATCGCTAATCAACCAACATCCTTTGACGGTTCATGCTACGGACTCCGTGGTGGAACTCTTGAAATTGCTCAAACGTGCCTCCTTCCCTGTTATGTACCTTCCAGTAGTTGATCGGAACCAACAGGCCATGGGAATCGTTAATTTTGTTAACCTCATTAAAGGAGAATTATGATCCTACGTTTAAACCCTCAAATCACCTCCAGCGAAGCCCAGTCCTTGGCTGAACAACACCGTGCTTTTTACCTTTTCGACGGCGGTCACACGTTGGTGACGGGTTCTGGTGTCAAGGAAGTGCCGGAAAGTTTAATTGCTGTTACGGAAAGATCTTGGATATTTCCGAACGACATGCAGCTGGCTAGTAAAAATTATCAAGCAGAAACTCGAAGTATTTCTTTCGGAAAAACCACCATTGGTGGTAATAGCCAAAACACCGTGCTCATTGGCGGACCTTGTTCCGTGGAATCGGAAGAACAACTCGAAAGCGCTGCGCAATTGTTGGTTAAATTGGGATTAAACACCTTGCGAGGTGGCGCGTACAAGCCCCGAACGAGTCCTTACTCCTTCCAAGGGATGGGATTAGACGGCCTAAAATTGCTCGCTAAAATGCGGGAAAATTACGGTTTAACCGTCATTACCGAGGCCCGAGATGCAACGCACATTCAAGAAATCATCGAACATACCGATATTATACAAATCGGTGCCAAAGCCATGTACGACCAAGGTATTTTACGAGCTTGTGCCAAAATAACCAAACCTGTTCTGATAAAACGGGGCTTTGGAACTACCCTTCAAGAGCTGGTGCAAGCAGCGGAATTCATTTTATCCGGAGGCAATCAAAACGTGATGGTTTGTGAACGTGGCATCCGGACCTTTGAAACGGGAACGCGTTTCACCTTGGACTTGTGCGGTGTGGCTTGGTTAAAAGAACACACCAATTTACCCGTCATTCTCGATCCATCGCATGCCATGGGATATGCTTATGGTGTTCCCTCATTGGCCAAAGCCTGCGTTGCCATGGGCATTGATGGATTGTTAATCGAAACGCACCCAAACCCTAAAGTGGCTAAATCGGACGCATCACAGCAGTTAACGTATGACGCTTTTGAACAATTGTACCGAGATCTTCAACCCGTGGCCGCTGCCGTAGGATACCGCATCGTATGATACATTTAGAACAAAACATCCGAGGATTGTGCGCCAAACATGGCTTGCACTACAACGACTTTCTTGCCGACCTAGAAGTGGACGAAGTCCGTGAGCTCACCCTGTATGATTTAGAAGCCATTGCGGAAGAATATTCCTTGGATCTCATGGGTCTTTTATTCAAGCCCTTGTTCCATGAAGAGAACTTAGCAAAAAAATTGAAAGGTATTAAACTACTGGTGCTGGACGTGGACGGTGTCATGACGGATGGCGGCATGTATTGGACGGAATCGGGAGATCAACTGAAGAAATTCAATACCAAGGACGGATTAGGAATCATGGGTCTTACGAAAAAAGGATTTTCAGTAGGAATTATTTCTTCCGGATTCACCCATACCATGGTGCAAAAACGTGCAGAATTATTGGGCATTGCACGTTGCTATGTTGGGCAAGAACCGAAAATTGATGTGCTGAAGTCCTGGTGTGTAGAACTGGGGATCACCTTGCAAAATGTAGCGATCATTGGCGATGACCTCAACGATTTGGAAACGATGCGCAGCGTAGGATTGGCAGTTTGTCCGTCCGATGCCGTGAACGAAGTGAAATCCATTTGCTCGCTGATTCTTTCAAAACGCGGTGGAGACGGTTGTATACGAGAGTTCATTGACGCTTATTTGACTAAATACCTGTAACATGGAAAAAACACGCATTGGTATTATTCGAGAAGGGAAGGTGCCCCCCGACTTCCGAACACCCTTAACGCCACAACAGTGCAGAATGCTTCAAAACCAGTACCCCTTTGTGGAGGTACAGGTGGAAGCCAGCCCAATACGAACTTTTTCCGACGAGGCATATCAAGCGCAAGGTATTCAAGTGGTGGATGATGTGAGTTCGTGTGATATTCTTTTAGGAGTCAAGGAGGTTCCAATAGAACAGTTGATCCCGAATAAAACCTACCTCTTCTTTTCGCACACACTCAAAAAACAGCCCTATAACCGCGATTTGTTGGCCGCGATTTTGGAACGCAAGATTCGTTTGGTGGACTATGAAGCCATTCGCGACAAGTACCGAAACCGCTTAATTGGCTTCGGAAGGTATGCTGGAATTGTGGGGTGCTACAACGCCTTTTTAACCTTCGGTCTCAAACATGGGTTGTATACTTTGAAGCCGGCTCACCAATGTGCCGACCGAAACGAGGTAGAGCGTGAATTAGCCAAGGTGCACCTTCCAAAAAATTTCAAATGCTTGCTAACCGGATTTGGACGTGTAGGCCACGGTGCAGCTGAAATCATGCAGTTATTGCCGATTAAAGAAGTAAGTCCGGAAGAGTATTTAACACAAACCTTTGAAGAACCGGTTTATGCGCAATTGGAAGTCGAGGATTACTACAAGAAACATGACGGAACCTTTGATAAGTCGGAATTTTATGCAAATCCGGAAGGATACCATTGTGTTTTAAATCAATTTACCCCTTCGACGGACTTGTACATGCCCTGTCATTATTGGGATAACCGAGCTTCCGTGATGTTAAGCAGGGAAGATTTAAACAACAGTCCACGCCTACAAGTGATCGCCGATATTTCGTGCGACGTTAACGGACCCATTGCGAGTACGATACGGCCTTCTAAAATTGGCGATGCTATTTACGGTTTTGATCCGAAAACCGGACAAGAAACCGATTACCTTTCCAACGGATCCATTGCCGTAATGGCCGTGGACAATTTACCCTGTGAATTGCCCAAAGATGCATCGGAAGATTTTGGGAATGAATTGCTGAAACACGTTTTTCCACGGCTATTGGTCGACGATCCTGATGGGATCATTTACAAGGCTTCAGAAACCACCTTCGAAGGAACGCTGAACGAACCCTTTATGTATCTCACTGACTACTTGGAAGGAAAGTAAAAGGCCTATTGCAACGGGATGTTGCTTTTGGTGGACTCGCTCTTTCGTTGCTGTTCACGGTAAAGAAAACCCCAAAACAATGCAGCCAAAAGAAAGGCGCCGGGAAGTATGAGCATTCCTATGCGTAGATTTCCTGCACCGTCTGAAACTCTACCTACCAACTCGGGCGACCATAAATCGCCGAAGGCATGGATCATAAAGATGCAAATGGCCATGGCCGATGCACGCATGGTGGAGGGAACGCTTTCCAGAATAACGGTGTTGATGGGCCCCGTGGATTGGAACAGGAAAATCAAGGAGATCACAATACAGATCATGCTTAAGAGCGTGTTTTCCGTGAGAAATGAAACAAAGGAAAAAGGCACTGCAAGCAGCATAGAAATCACCAATAATTTTGCATAACCTGCCGGCGATTTTACCCGCCAACGGTTGGCCAATGCCCCACCAATCAAGGTACCAACAATTCCCCCCACGACTAAACTTGGACCCAAGAACAAGGAGGCATTCGCTTCATCCAAACCGTGAACACGGTGGAGAAAGGTTGGGCCCCAAAACGAAAAAGCACCCATGGCAAAAGTGTAAAAAATGTATCCCAAATTCACGTAAAGGTATTCCTTGTTCTTCGCAAGAGCGGCAATGCTCTTCAACGAAATCTTCTCCTTTTTCTCGGTGTTGGAATCGTTCAATCCCCTCGCCGGCTCGGGCACAAAAAACAGCAAGGCGGCTAATAAAAAACCAGGAATGCCGGTAATGAAAAAAGCACTCCTCCAACCGAGCTGCGCTGCGATAACTCCACCCAACGCAAAACCAAAGGCAGCGCCGATGGGTATCGCTAAGGAGAAAAAAGTAATTGCTTTGTTCCTGCGCTCCGATGGATAAGCATCTGAAATGACCGCAGGTGCAATCGCTCCGAAACTGGCCTCTCCTAATCCAACCATAATCCGGCAGAAAATCATGAAGGAAAAACCTTGAGCGATTCCGGTTAAACAGGTTCCTAAACTCCAACCAATGATTCCGATAGCCATGAGTTTACGTCGCGATAACTTATCCCCCAAATACCCAAAAATCGGTGAGGTTAAAAAATACCCCAACATAAATGCTGTCGCTAGACGACCCATATCCGCATCGCTTTTTATGCCTAAATCTTCTTTTATCGGTTCTAAAACTGCTGACAAGACATATCGGTCCAAGAAATTAAAGAGGTTGATAACCGTAAGTAATATCAAAAGGCGCTTGGCCATCGGGAAACTTGGGGAATCGGAAACGGTAGGCTGCATAGCACAAACATAAGGATATTTCACGCATCCCTAGAACTTAAAAATCAAAATTACCATTTCAAGAATTAAGGTAACTTTGCACTATGGAAATACGGAACCTCATCGAAGCGGCATGGAATAACCGCGAATTGCTGAAAGATGCAACCACTCAACAGGCGATTGAACACGTAATTGAGGACTTAGATAAAGGGAATTTACGCGTCGCTGAACCGAAAATGGACGGTACATGGCAGGTGAACGAATGGGTTAAAAAAGCGGTAGTCATGTACTTTCCTATCCGCAAAATGGAAACCGTGGAGGCTGGTCCTTTTGAATTTCACGATAAAATGGCGCTAAAGCAAGCGTACTCAGCATTGGGCGTACGAGTAGTACCAGGAGCTAGCGCCCGCTACGGATCGTACCTGGCATCGGGTGTTATCATGATGCCTTCGTATGTAAACATAGGAGCATACGTAGGTTCAGGAACGATGGTGGATACTTGGGCAACGGTAGGGAGTTGCGCGCAAATTGGTCAAAACGTTCACCTCAGCGGAGGAGTGGGTATTGGCGGAGTTTTGGAACCTTTACAAGCGTCGCCAGTAATCGTGGAAGACGATGCATTCATCGGATCCCGATGCATTGTAGTAGAAGGCGTTCGAATCGGTAAGGCAGCCGTGCTGGGGGCGAATGTTGTACTTACCAAAAGCACGAAAATCATCGACGTTACGGGCCATGAAGCTAAAGAATTTAAAGGATACGTTCCGGATCGCAGCGTGGTGATTCCCGGCTCCTATGAAAAGAATTTTCCAGCAGGAACCTTCCAAGTTCCATGCGCACTCATCATTGGTCAACGTTCGGCAACTACGGACTTAAAAACATCCCTCAACGACGTGCTGAGGGAATATTCCATAGCTGTATAATTTTCAGTACCTTTGGTTTTTGAGTATCCATGGAATTGTCCTCCTTAACCTCCATATCTCCCATTGACGGCAGATATAGATCGAAAACCGAAGCACTTGGCGCTTTTTTCTCTGAATTCGCCCTAATAAAATACCGCCTCCGAATTGAAATTGAGTATTATTTAGCGCTCATGCATTGGGGAATTATTCCTTCAAAGGACGTGACTGCCGCTCAAGAACTTCGCAACATCTACGAACATTTCAGCCTCGAAGACGCCGAATCCATCAAAACCTTAGAGCAAACCACGAATCACGATGTAAAAGCGGTAGAGTACTTTATTAAACAACGGCTGAAGGATTTGGGGAATAGCCAATCCCTGGAATTTGTGCATTTCGGTTTAACCTCGCAAGACATCAACAATACGGCCATTCCGCTTTCCATCAAGGAGGCGCTTAACCAAGTTATATTTCCAGCCTTTGAGGAACTTTTGCAACAGTTGAAAGAACTTACTTCCGCCTGGGAAAACGTTCCAATGCTCGCAAGAACGCATGGACAACCCGCTTCCCCCACCCGTTTAGGCAAAGAAATTCGTGTATTCTACGAACGTTTGAGTTTGCAACTTAGCGAGGCTAGGCGAATCCCGCATGCCGCAAAATTTGGAGGAGCTACGGGGAACTTCAATGCTCACCACATTGCCTACCCGGAAATAGATTGGATAAGCTTTGCCAACCAATTTGTGAGCGATTTAGGCTTGCACCGGAGTCAAACAACGACACAAATCGAACACTATGATTTCCTTGCCGCATTGTGCGATGCAGTGAAACGCTTAAATACCATACTAATCGATTTGAACCGCGATTTTTGGACCTACATTTCCATGGATTATTTCAAGCAGCAATTGAAGGCAGGTGAGATAGGCTCCAGCGCTATGCCGCATAAAGTCAATCCCATTGATTTTGAAAATTCAGAAGGAAACCTGGGTTTGGCCAATGCATATTTTGAATTTTTTGCTTCGAAACTGCCCATATCAAGGCTTCAGCGTGACCTCACCGATTCTACCGTTCTACGCAACATTGGTGTTCCTTTAGCCCACACCCTGATTGCCTTACAATCAACCTCCAAAGGGCTTGGCAAACTGCTGCTTAATCCCGAAAAAATACAGGCCGATCTTGAGGATAACTGGATGGTTGTAGCCGAAGCAATTCAAACCGTATTGCGCAGAGAATCGTATCCCGAGCCCTACGAAGCGTTGAAAAACCTTACAAGAACTCACTCAAAAATCAACCAAGCCAGTATTCATGCCTTCATCGATGGATTAGCGGTTGGTAATGCATTGAAAGAAGAATTAAAAAAAATCACGCCATGGAATTATCTTGGTTTGTAAAGCAACTTGGTTTTTTTGTACTAAGTGCGTTGAGTCTACCAACATGGGCGCAAGGATTACCTGTTAGTTGGGGGCCTTTAGAATCCAAACGAGGAAATTTAGTAGACATATTGCCTATTCGTTCTGCCGATTTTTATGCCTTGCGTTTCAACCCTGGGCTCTTCGGTTCATACAAAGTGAATACGTATAATCAACTGGCCTTCACGAGCCAACAAAGGATAAAACCGGTAACAGAGACAGGATTTGCCAACATTGAATCCTCGGCATTTTTTGCAGGGAAGTTTCAAGTTTTTCTCAGCGATCGTTCGGGAACTACCATGGCTTTATACAGCCAATCCATCCTTGAGGGTGAAGAAAACACACCGTCAGAACTTCGATGCAGCTACGAAGATATTCGAATTGGGGCACGTCCAAATTTTCAGTTGTTGTTATCCCAAAATCAACAGTTTTTAGCCATCACCTATGAGATTCCCGGAAGGAGAGCCAATCGCGACGTTCACGGTTACGTCTTGTTCGACTCAACCTTTACCGAAATAGGTCGTGGAGAATACCTATTGCCTTTTGACGGAAACATGTCCACCATCAATCAAAACCATGTAACGAACCGAGGAGAATACCTGATTGCCGTTACCGAGCACAAAGACCGTAACGATCGCTTTTTTGGGCGTGCTTGGGAGAATTTCAAGGCACTCCATGTCTACAAGATCCAGCGTGATAGCCTTCAAGAGTTTAACGTTGAATTGGCCGACAAGCGCATCGATGACCTAAACATGAGTTCCAATAACCACGGAATTGTCTCGATGACCGGTCTTTATGGGCGGGGAAACAACAGCGGGATTGAAGGCGTTTTTTCCATGAATTTAGATACTCAAAAGGACAGCGTCACGGGATACAAATATGCTCCTTTTGACTTGGAGGTCCTCCGTGAATCGCGTTCTGCTCAACAAATGAACAACTTCATCCGACGCAGCAATAACCGAGGCGAAGACCCCCAGGTTTTTTCGTATAAATTGCGTCAAATTCAAACCTTAGAGGACAACAGCCAAGTCGGATATTTAGAGCAGTACTACGAACGACAATTTACGAATTATGACTCCAGAACCGGTGTAACCACGGTTAACAACTACTACTATTACATGGATATCGTGGTTTTCAAATTAGCGGCTGACGGCACCTATTTGTGGGGAAGACGCATCCCGAAAAATCAAATATCTATGAACGACCAGGGCCCGTTCAGTTCTTTTATAGGTTTCAACAATCAGCAGAATGCTTACCTGATTTTTAACGACAATAAAAAGAACTATGACGATGGAGGTGGATTTTCCAGAAACAACAACAACGTATACGGTTTAAATTTGAGCCCATGGAGAAATGTTGTTGCCTTGGTAACGGTTGACCTTTCCAACGGAAACCTGGAACGCAGTACCATGTTCACTCGAAAAGAACTATCCGCGATTGCCGTTCCTAAAACCATGAAAGTCGATTGGAAAAATAAAGAAGTTTTGTTGTATGCCGTTAATCGAAATCGTGAAAAATTTGGCCTCATTTCGTTTAAATAACCTTGTTTTTTGCTTGTTGCTGAGCATTTTGTGTTCGTGTAAAAACGAACATAATCCCAAAGCAACCGTAACCGAAACCATCGATGTAACGTCCCTCGACCCCCACTCGTATGCCAATTTTAACGAGGTTCAAACCCAGCACTTATCGTTAGAATTAGAGGTCAGTTTTACAAATCAAACGATATACGGCATCGCACGGCATCAAATCATCAATAAAAATGCACACAAAGCGATCTTTGACATCAATGGACCGCTGATTCAAAAAGTAACCACCGGACCGAAAGGCAAAGAGGAAGAAGCGGACTTTGTTATTGGAAAAATGGACAAGGATTCGGTACTTGGGCAACCCTTAATTGTCACGGTTACGCCGAAGACCAAGTTTATCAACATCTACTACAAAACGGGTTCTCGTTGCGATGCCGTGGAGTGGATTCATCCTACCTCCAAAAAAGAGGCATTTTTGTACACCCAAGGGCAGGCCATTTTAACCAGAACATGGATTCCTTTGCAGGATGCACCTTCGAACCGCATAAGCTATGATGCAACCGTAAAGGTTGATCCAAGCTACCTGGCCTTAATGAGCGCCGAAAACCCCACAACCTTAAACCTTCATGGAAAATACCATTTTAAAATGGAACATCCCATTCCCTCCTATTTGATAGCGCTCACCGTAGGTAATATTCGATACCATCCATACTCGAATCGCTGTGGTGTCTATGCACCCGCTGAGTTAGTCGACAAGGCTCAAGACGAATTCGGTGATTTACCGCTAATGATAGAGGCGGTAGAGCGACTTTACGGACCTTATGCATGGGGAAGGTATGACCTGATGGTGCAGCACCCGTCCTTTCCGTTTGGTGGGATGGAAAATCCTCGCTTGACCTTCATAAATCCGGCCATTGTTGCAGGAGATAAAAGCCTGGTTTCGGTGGTTGCGCACGAACTTGCGCATTCCTGGTCAGGCAACCTAGTAACCAATGAAACCTGGAATGACTTTTGGATCAATGAAGGATTCACTGTTTATCTGGAGCATCGAATCATGGAAGAACTTTACGGAAAAGCCTACAGTGAGATGTTGAGTGAAATTGAATGGGATGAACTTCAACAAGAATTAAAAACCCTTCAACAATCCGAACATCCCGAAGATGCCGCGTTGTACCTCCACCTCAAAAATCGAAATCCCGATGATGGTATGACGAGCATTGCCTATGTTAAAGGGGCTTATTTTTTGAAAACCTTGGAGCAAGTTATTGGCCGCAAGAAAATGGACCAATTCTTAAACCAATATTTCAGCCAACACCGCTTTCAATCCATGAGTACCGAGAAGTTTATCACTTTCATGAAAAACCATCTCTCGGGCCCCCAGTTTACAAATTTCGATTACAACCGTTGGATATACCAACCCGGCATACCGGCAAATGCTGTTCATATTTCCTCGGAGCTCTTGCGCAACATGAAAACCTTAGCCAAAGCGACCAACGAAGGCAAGGACATTTTTGCCCCGGTAAGAAAAGTCAAATGGGTTCAAAAAAAAGGAAGCCGGAAGAAACGAAAGAAAACGTTTGTTGAACAACTCAATCCCAAAGCCTATAACACCCAGCAATGGATCATGTATTTTCGAAGTTTAAATTCCAATATTTCTGCAGAAAAACTGCAAAAAATGGATGACTTTGCTCATTTCAGTAAGGCCAACAGTGAAGTTCGTTTTGAATGGTTTTTATTGAACCTCCGATGCGGAAACTGGAGGATAGAAACCTCATTAAAAGAATTCCTTGCAAGTCATGGACGAAGAAAATATGTATTGCCTTTATTCAATAGTATCGTTCGGGATAAAAATCGACTTGAATGGGCGCGAGAAGTGTACCAAAGTTCCAAAGGTAATTACCACTCAGTCACCAGAAATTCGGTTGAAAAATTGTTATACTAGTTTAGGCTAGTTGGCAATTTCGCTCATATATCTCAAGCGAACAAGGCGTAGTTCTTCCTCAGAGTATAGGCCATCAAATTCTCGGTAAGCTACTCCGATATCATCGGTATCGGCAGCATTAAAATAATGGAAGATTTCGTCCTGTTCGGTAAGATCAATGCGTTGATTGATGTAGTAGGATAAATTAACCCGGGTTCCTGAGGAAACAATGGTTTCAATTTCATGAAGTATCTCATCAAAGGACTTTCCTTGATTGGCAGCAAAATCCTCTAAGGATAACTGCCGATCGATGTTTTGAATCAACTGAACCTTCAAGCCTGATTTATTGACAAGTGATTTAAATACAAAATCCTGAGGCCTGTCGATGTCGTTTTTGTGAACGTAATGTTCAATAAGCGCAATAAACGGCTCACCAAAACGCTGCGCTTTGCCCACTCCCACTCCCTGAACATGGGTCAATTCATCCATCGTTATGGGGTATTGAAGGCACATATCTTTTAGCGAGGGATCTTGAAAAACCACAAACGGCGGAACTCCCATCTCCTTCGCAACCGATTTCCTTAAATCCACCAACAAATCGTACAATTGTGCGTCAAAAGCAGTTTCCCTTCCACTTGTCGCAAAATGCTCCGAATCGTCGGTATTGGAAAAATCATGTTCTTTGAGCAATAAGAAAGACCCTGGAGCCTTCATAAATTGTTTTCCTTCCGGTGTCAACCTCAATAAACCAAAAGACTCAACATCCTTCTCCAACAGCCCACCAATGATGGCCTGTCGAATAACCGCATTCCAAAAATGCTCATCTTTCTCTTTACCTACACCGAACGTTGGGGATTGCTCGTGTTTGTAGGCCTTAATATCCGCGGTGATTTGTCCGGAAAGGAAGGAACAATAGTGCTTTGCTTTAAATTGTTCCTCTAGTTGATGCACGGTGGTTAACAATTTAAGCACGAATTCTCCACCTTCTACCCTTTCCCTAGGAAACTTGCAATTATCGCACAAATCCGAGCAACGTTTTTCATCAAATTGCTCTCCAAAATAATGTAAAATATACTTCCTTCGGCATACTGAGGTTTCGGCATAGGAAACGATTTCATGCAACAATTGTCGTCCTATTTCCTGTTCTGTGAGCGGTTTATTCGCCAAGAACTTATCCAGTTTTTCGATGTCTTTGTAAGAATAAAAAGCAATGCATTCCCCAATTCCTCCGTCCCTTCCAGCTCTCCCGGTTTCTTGGTAATAACTCTCGATGCTCTTCGGAATGTCGTGGTGAATGACAAAACGGACATCCGGTTTATCAATGCCCATTCCAAAGGCTATCGTAGCAACGATGACATTGACCTCCTCCATGAGGAACATGTCTTGATGTTTTGCTCTGGATTCAGCATCCAAGCCCGCATGGTACGGTAAAGCCTTGATGCCATTAACCTGCAGTAGTTCCGCAATTTCTTCTACTTTTTTACGGCTCAAGCAATATACAATTCCGCTCTGACCTTCCTTGGACCTTACGTATTTGATGATTTCCTTCTCGACCTCTCGTTTAGGTCGTATTTCATAATACAGGTTGGGACGGTTGAAAGAGTCCTTAAAAACCCTTGCGTCCAACATGTTTAAATTCTTTTGTATGTCCAACTGGACTTTAGGAGTTGCGGTCGCAGTTAAAGCAATGACTGGTACATGCGATATTTTTTCAAAAATCTCCCTTAACCGACGGTATTCCGGTCTAAAATCGTGTCCCCATTCCGAAATACAATGCGCTTCGTCAATGGCAAAAAACGAAACATTCACATTGGACAAAAAATCAATGTTCTCTTGTTTTGTTAGAGATTCAGGGGCTACGTAAAGCATTTTCGTTGTCCCTTTAACAATATCGTTTTTAACTTGGGTGATTTCATTTTTAGACAGCGAAGAATTCAAAAAATGAGCGATGTTCCCTTGGTCGCTCACATAACGGATGGCATCCACTTGATTTTTCATCAAAGCGATCAAGGGCGATACAATGATCGCGGTACCCTCCATCATCAAGGCAGGCAATTGATAGCATAAAGACTTACCACCACCGGTGGGCATAATAACGAAGGTATTTTCGCCGTCGAGGATGTTCTGTATAATTTGCTGTTGCTCGCCTTTAAAAGCATCAAACCCAAAATAATGATGCAAGGCCTCCTTAAGGTTTAATTCCGAAACACGAAGATCTTCCATTTTCAACACTGCGGCTCTTATTTTGATTGTTACTCAAATATACTGCTAAACAGCCGACCTCACAAGTTGTTTTTAAGGTTTGTTTATTTTTTTTTCACATTACCTTAACCATTGTATGCCTCTACTTTTTGAACTTCAGGAAGATGTTGTTTTAGCAAGGTTTCAATACCGCCTTTGAGGGTTGCTGTACTTGAAGGACAACCCGAGCAAGAACCTTTCAAGATAAGATTGACCGTTCCATCTTTAAATCCCACATAATCAATGGCTCCCCCATCGTTTTCTACGGCCGGACGTACGTATTGGTCCAACAAGGCAAGAATTGGTTCATCCAGTTCACTTGGTTGAGCAATTTCCGGACGTTCCTTTGCTGCCTGCTTTTCAGCCGCGACAGGCATTTGAATTAAAACCTCTTTACCTTCCGCTAAAAATTCTCGAATGAACTCTCGTAATTCCATGGTGATAAAATCCCAGGGAACATTGTCGGTTTTGGTAACTGTCACAAAATTCGCAGTAATAAATACGCTTCGAACAAATGGAAAAATGAACAAGGCCTCGGCTAAGGGTGAAAAACCAACGGCCTCTTGTCGCTTGTTAAATTCCACAGAATCTCCTGTCGGCAATAAGTATTTATTAACGACGAATTTCATCGTAGTTGGATTTGGGGTCATTTCGGCATACACCGTCACTGGAACTTTCATGGAAGCAATTTTGATGAGCAAAGGTAACGAGAAATGCTTAATCCTCGGAGATTGAAAGCCGAAAATACGGGGAGGGCTTTCGCACCTTATCCGAATCCCAAGTAGGTTGACCATACCGATCCAACATGGGATATTTGACGGCCATTGCTGGATTTTTCGAATGCCAAAGACTGTGGTGCGCCCATTGATTTTGAAAGGTATTTCGCACGCGCTCGCTGTCCATTCCCACATCAACCCCAAGGTATTGTCCTTTTAATCCATAACGAATCCCTCCATGGATGATGCCATGAGAAGTTTTGCCGTAAGCACCATTGGAAAGATCCTTGAAATAGGTTGTTTTACCCTTAACTACCTCGGCGAGTACTTGCACTCCCGACGTTTCACCGGTCCACAAGAAAATGCCTGAATGCACGGACCAAAAATCACCTCGGTATCGGTAACGCAACGTTGCCGTTCGAAAGCGGTCTTTTCCTTGCCCTGCCAAAAAATCATTCTCAAAGTATACCGAATGGCCTTGATGTTCTCCTCGAAAAGCTCCAGAGGTTTGTTGCGTTGCAGCGTTATCCCAATACCAGAGGTATGCATAGCCAAGGCTGCTCGCTCGGCTGAAGGGATTTTTCAAGGTCCCAAGTTCAAAGTCCCCCATTCCCTTTGAGTTATTGGCATACCAAGCCGCCCCGAAATACGCTCTCGACTCCCACATTTTGGTTCTTCCACCCCACGACGAAAGGTAAAAAGAACCGTCGTTACCCAAACTCAACATCCCTTTTGAAAACTGAAACGCAGCATGCAATCCTATCCCAAAACGCTGTTCGTGAGAACCAACAGAAAACACGCTGCGAACCCCTAAAAAAATCCGCTGAGCCGACGCTTCGTGAACGAAGGACATGAGTACAATGCAAAAAAAGCAGCGGTTAATCACTTGCCTTTCAATTCCATCGCCTTAAGGGTGTTCATCATTAGGGATGCAATGGTCATTGGTCCTACTCCCCCAGGTACAGGAGTAATCATCGAACACTTTGGCGCCACGTTTTCAAAATCAACATCGCCGGCTAAACGCCATCCTTTCGGGGCTTTTGGATCTTCAATGCGCGTAGTTCCTACATCAATAACCACTGCACCGGCTTTTACCATGTCGTACGTAACGAAACCGGGTTGCCCAGCCGCCGCGATAATGATGTCCGCTTGACGGCATATTTCTGGAAGGTTGGTTGTTTTGGAGTGCGCCAGCGTTACCGTACAATTTCCGGGATTTGAATTTCCGCTCAGCATAATGGAAAGGGGCATCCCTACGATGTTACTGCGTCCAATAATTACGCAGTTTTTACCTTCGGTGGGTATGTTCTTCCTACGGATTAACTCTAAAATCCCGGCAGGAGTTGCAGGAAGAAAACCGGGTAAGTGCACCACCATGTTTCCTAAATTTCTTGGGTGAAAACCATCGATATCTTTTAGCGGGTCTATCGCCTGTGTCACTTTTAATTCGTCAATGTGCTTAGGAAGTGGGAGTTGTACAATGAATCCATCGATGCTTCGATCTTGGTTTAACGATTCAACTTTTGCCAATAAAATATCCTCTGGAACCGAATCATCGTAACGAATCAAGGTGCTTTCAAAACCGATTTCTTCGCATGCTTTGACCTTGTTTTGAACGTAGGTCATGGAGGCACTGTCGGTACCCACTAAAACCGCGGCCAAGTGGGGAATTTTCTTTCCTTCCGATTTCCGGAATTGAACTGCTGCTTTAAGTTCAGCCTTAATTTGCTGCGAGATCGCTTTTCCATCGATGATTTCCATACCGCAAAGATACGGAATTGTAGCGGTTTTTTAAGCAGCCATTTATTGAGATTTCCTTATCTTTGCCCAAATTCGCGGTGATGAAAAAACTCGTATTCTTATGTTTTTGTTGGCCCATTTTGGCCACTGCTCAAACCTCGTTTAGCGGGTCTGAAATCGGTGTTGAAATTTTCGCAGGTGCCTCCAACCTTGGTGGATCGATCGGGGGTGATTTAAAATATGCGGCCATACTCAACGAACAATGGGCTGTAGGTCCATCGTTCAGGTACCAGCGGACTTGGTCTAATAATTTCGGGCAAAAAATGGGATTTTCGGTATATGGTGGAGGGGTATATGCACATTATAGAATTCAAAACTCCCTATTTCTAGGCGGCGAGTTTGAAATGCTTCGAAGCCCCTTTAATTTTATTCTGTTAAACTACACTACCAGAACCTGGGCCCCAACCTTGTTTCTTGGAGGTGGTTTTTCGAGGGATTTCAACGGAAAAATCCGGGTCAATGGTGGGATTTTTTACGATGTTATCAACGCGGAAAATAGCCCCTTCAGGTCCAGCTATTCCATTCGTTTGAAAAACGAGCAAGGTCAAGTGGTTCGAATCCTACCCGTCATTTACCGCATCACGTTTTTCTTTCCTTTGGGAGGTTCAAAAGCATGAAAATAGGCATTGTTCTATATCCAACCTTTGGGGGGAGTGGAGTGGTTGCAACGGAGTTGGGTAAAGCGCTAGCTCGTAAAGGTCACCAAATCCATTTCATTACCTATTCTCAACCCGTGCGTTTGGGTAGGTTCCAAGAGAACATTTTTTACCATGAAGTGGCGGTTTCCGATTACCCGCTTTTTGAATTTCAACCCTACGAAACCACGCTGGCCTCTAAAATCGTTGATGTTGTGAAATACGAACGCTTGGATTTATTGCACGTTCATTATGCCATTCCTCACGCTTCAGCAGCGTACATGGCACAAAAGATCCTGGCTGAAGAAGGCCACAACGTGCCTTTTGTCACGACCCTCCACGGTACGGATATTACGCTCATCGGCAAAGACCCGTCCTTCGTGCCTGTGGTTCAGTTTTGCATCAACGCGTCCAATGCGGTAACCGCCGTTTCTGAAAGCCTCAAAGCAGATACCCATGCGCATTTTCGCATTCAAAAAAACATTCAAGTGGTGCCGAATTTTATCCAAACCGAAGAGGAACTCCCCACTCCCAATCCAAGCTTGCGGCAAGCTTATGCCGATCCTCTAGAACCCATCCTATGCCATATTTCCAATTTCCGCAAAGTAAAACGCGTTGAGGATGTCATCCGTATTTTTCACCAGGTCAACCAGAAAATTCCTTCCAAACTGCTGTTAGTCGGTGATGGGCCCGACCGCTATGCGTGTGAGCAACTTTGCCGAACTTTAGGTCTTTGCGATCGGATTATTTTCTTGGGCAAACTGCGCGAAACGCGTCAAGTGTTGGAATTAGCCGATGTATTTATCTTGCCATCGGAAAGCGAAAGTTTTGGTTTGGCGGCCTTGGAGGCATTGGCCGTCGGTGTACCGGTTATTTCCAGCAATACGGGTGGGATTCCTGAGGTTAACCTAGAAGGATTTTCGGGTTTTCTGTCCGAAGTTGGCGACATCGAAGGGATGGCTACCAATGCCCTTCGACTTTTAGAGCCGTCCGAGCGTTTAAAGTTTCGAAAGCAAGCATTAGAACAAGCAAAATCCTTCAGCATTGAGCGCATTGTTCCGCAGTATGAACAAATTTACCATAACTTAATTTCAACGTAACTCCTATGAATGTTGGCGTACTACTTTCAGGAAATGGCGTGTACGATGGCGCCGAAATTCATGAAGCGGTTTTAACCCTGCTTGCTATCGAGGAAATGGGTTGGAAGTCCGTTTGCATTTCCATTGACCGGCCACAGCACCATGTTATCAATCACTTGACAGGTGAATCCATGGATGAATCCCGAAATATGCTCGTGGAATCCGCTCGAATTGCACGGGGCAACATCCAAAAAATCAGTGAAATTCAACCTACGGATATCGATGCCCTGGTCATTCCAGGCGGATTCGGCAGCGCTAAAAATTTCTCCACGTGGGCGTTTGAGGGTCCTTCGGGATTTATCCTTCCCGAGGTTAAATTATTGCTTGTGAACCTCGTCAATGTTGGAAAACCGATTGTTGCCTTGTGCGTTAGCCCGGTGGTGGTCGCTAAGGCGCTGGAGGGATCAGGAATGACGGTTCAACTTTCCTTGGGAAGCACTGAAGAACCCTCTCCGTATGATATCGCTGCATTCAATGCGGGGTTAACCCAAACGGGTGCGGTAGCCAAGGAGAAAACCAAACGTGAAGTACTTGTAGACGCCCAAAACCGCATTGTATGTGCCCCCTGCTATATGATGGATGCTAGCATTGTGGAAGTGCGAGCGAATATCGTGCAAGCAATGCATGCCCTGAAAGCATTGTTGTGAACCACGAGGATCCAAAATATCATGCATGGGCAGCGCGACGTAAGGAACGCCTCGACGGGTTAAAAGCAGACTTATTGTTCGCTAAAATCCTTGAAAAGGATCGCGCAGCGCTCGCGAATGCTATCACCCTGATTGAAAGCACTAAACTTGAGCACAGGAAGGAAGCGAATCAACTCATCAACTTATGCATTCCTCACAGCGGTAAATCTTGGCGCATTGGAATAACTGGAGTTCCCGGAGTAGGTAAAAGCACCTTTATCGAAGCCATTGGCGAAAAACTCGTACATGAAGGTCATCGAATAGCGGTCATGGCGATAGACCCAAGCTCCAGCGTTAGTGGAGGAAGTATCTTGGGCGACAAAACCCGCATGGAAAAACTTGCCACGATGGACGAGGTTTTTATTCGACCAACGGCTTCCGGCAAAACCTTAGGTGGAGTGGCTCAACATACACGAGAAACCGTCATTTTATGCGAGGCTGCAGGATACGATGTAATTCTCATAGAAACCGTTGGAGTTGGTCAAAGTGAGACCGTAGTGCATTCCATGGTTGATTTTTTCATGCTTTTGATGCTTTCGGGCGCAGGAGATGAATTGCAAGGCATTAAGCGAGGAATCATGGAAATGGCCGATGGAATTTTAATTACAAAAGCCGATGAAGGGAACGAAAACTCGGCCCAACGAGCCAAAAGAACGTATGAGGGGGCTTTGCATTTGTTTCAGGCGAAAGAAAGCGGTTGGGTTCCAAAAGTTGCCCCCATTTCGAGTTTACAACGAAAAGACTTAGACCTTCCACTGCAGTGGTGGGAAAACTACTTTAACCAAGTGCGTGCCTCTGGCTACTTAAACTTCAAGCGCAAAAACCAAGACTTGCAGTTCTTTGAAGAGAGTTTCCAATACCAAATGGCCCAATTCATTGCTGAAGATCCGCACATTAGAAACAAATATGCAGAACTTAAACAACGGATTACCCAGGGTACAAGTTCTTCCTATGAAGCTGCGAATGAGTTACTTCAATTAATCCTCCACCATGGAAAACTTTAACATAAAAGACGAATACATCGAGTTAATCGCCCTGCTGAAGGCGGTTGGAATTGCAGAAACCGGCGGTCATGCGAAAATGCTGGTGGACAGCGGCGACGTGCTTCGAAACGGCTCCCCGGAAACCCGCAAGAGGGCGAAGTTAATTCCGGGAGACATCATTGAAATAAATGGCTTTAAAATAAGCGTAACCAAATGAAAACGATCCTTTTTACCCTGGCCATGATGCTCGTCATGTACCAAAATGAATGCTGGAGTCAAAACGAAAGTAAGACGCCCGAAACTTGTATTTATATTCCGAAAAACCTCAGCGTGCGTTGCGACGATTACAACAAAGATTTTACCTTGGATGTTTCCGTTACTTCCCCCTGCATTATTCATAAAATGGAAGTATTTACGCGTTGGGGAACCCCTGTTTTCGCCACCACCACCGCTCCGTGGTCGTGGTACGGAGGACGGGAATCCGCCGGAGTTTACAACGTTGTGCTGACCTATTCGAAAGGACAAAATCCAGCAACGGAAGGCAAGACCATGGAAACCTTACAACAATCGGTAAATCTTATTAAATAAAATCAAAACCTTGCCTCGATAGTTCGATGCTTTTCCTATTTTTACCTATACGTCATTTGATTATGAAACCTACGGTATTTTGTATTCTCGCAGCTTCGACCTTCCTCTTTTTATCCTGCGGTGGCAACACTTCAGAGCAGGATCATTTGGAAACAACCGAAGGTCATTCCACGAAATTTGATCCAACTAATGAACCTTCGAACACAGACGATTCGAAACCTGAAACACCGCAGACGGTTGAGGAAAGGATTGCGGATATTAAACGTTGGTATGGTGAAATTCAACGTTTAAAACTGAAGAACTGTACCACGAAAAAACGGACAAAATACGACGGTTTTAGCCCGGAATCCGAAGCCATACCCTTAGACCAGGAAGCTACAATTTGTAAAATCAATGACGAATACGAGATAATAAGTGGGACCTTTTACGGGTATGAATCGGGGAGCATTGTGAGGCTTTATAAAAGAAAAGGAAGCATCTTTTTCGCACTTCTTGAAGGAGGAGGGGAAGGATACACCCAAGAAACAAGGTTGTATTGCGGCAAAAATGAACAGGTCATTTTGCACATGGAGCGAGAAGCAAACAACGGTGATGCCCCCAGCGGAGCACATCAAATCATTCCCGTCAACGAAAAGGATCCTGCTTTGCGCTCCTACTTAAAGGAAGAAATCAAGGAAATTGAGTGGATTTTGGGATCAAAAATCTAGTTTTGAGAACCTTTCATCCCCTGCAACCATGCGTTTTATCTTAGGTGAACACGTTTCCATTTTAACCGAAACAGGGGTTTTCGTGATCATTGAGTTGGGAAACCATTCGGTCATGGTAGAGGATGAGGATGGCTTTTATCGTACCGTACCCCTTAACCTTGTGGTGAAAAGAAAGACCATTTCGAGTAGCGTAGTGAATAAAGATATTTCTGAGGTAGGCACTCGGGTAACGCGTAAAAAGAATATCCCTTCCCTCCCCAGCATTGACCTTCATGCAGAGGCCTTGGGACTCAATGCTTCGATTCCCCAAAACCTGTTGCAACTGCAAATGAATGCGTGTAAGCAATTCCTCAACGATTGCATAAAACAACGGGTTATGAAATGCCTCATCATTCATGGAGTGGGAGATGGAACCTTACGTTCAGCGGTACGGCAAATGCTTTCACAAAACAGCGGTGTTCAATACCACGACGCCAATGTTTCTCCTCGCGGGGTTGGATCCACTTTGGTAGAAATCAAAATTCAGCGTATCGCGCCCTTTCAATAAGATTTTACCGCTCCTTTCTGTCCCTGAGGAATATCAAAAATCCAATCGTAATAACCAACAAAGTGACTTCCTGAGAAGCCCATTTTCCGTTCATACGAATTGGGAAACGTCAAACGGAACTCACTTGGCAACCCCTTAACACCGGTTTGCGGCGCAACTCCATCTTGTAAACATGCCGCCTGATGCAACGGTCCAAAAGCAAAACAACCGTATTGATAAATTTCATCCCATTGGTTTTGATGTATTTTACCCGCTTGGGCGTTTTCTGGAGCAATGATGTAAAACGCTTTATACCGACATTGTGAACCTATGGCGTCAATCATTCCCAGTGCATAGGCATACCCCATGCTGTGTGCCACAAAAAAGAGGGTGTCGTTTTTACCGTACTCGGGAACCTCGTTGAGCAATTGAAGCAGATTTATGCCCGCTATTTTACCGTTTTTTCGCCGCTTATTAAATCCTGCGTTATTCGATTTAAAGGGCAACTTGGATAAGGTACGGTGTTTACTTCCCGATTCCATGAAATACTCGCAACGGTGCTCCTTACCACAGGGTTTAGGGTAAGTGGCTGTCGTTTGTACAAAATTTAGGATGGAACGATGGTTGGATGTTGCAACCGAGTGATGACCATCGGCATAATACACCTCGTTGGGTTTAATTCGTTCTATGAATTGCAGGTCGAAACCTCCCCAAGGACGCCAATAATTGAAGCGGTCATGGGTGTAGCAGATGTTTTTTGAATCCGCAAACTCTAAACCGTTTTTTTTAACACTTGCTAATGCAGCTTCGGAGGATCCACTCGTAGATACGGGACGATAACCGTTGACAAAGACTAAAATTCGTTTACCCACATCAGGCTGCTTGAATTTATGGGTAATATCCTCCATGGAATAATTGAAAACGGAGGTCTTTAGATAGGCACCCTTGGAATCATGGATAACATAAACCAACAAATGCGTTTGTGCCTCCTCCCGATAATTCTTCCAACGCAAAACGTTGGAATCATGGGTAAATTTTACGGTATGATGTTGGCCTGAGGAATCCAGAACGACCTTAAAATAGAGTACTTTTTTCATGCGCCTCATCTTCCAACGCTGATTGTCCTTAATGTAGACCTCCCAGTAAAGGCGGTTAGAGGCTTGATCAATCACACCCGTACTGTTGTTAAGGTGGTTTATGAAATCGGACCTCGAAATGTTCCCTAAAGGAGCATAGTTGGATGCAACAAAAAACCAACGTTTGTAGAAAGAATCTGTGGTCCAAAACACTAAATAACCAATGATGAAAAAAAGAACCCACAGTAAAAACCGCAAAAATCGAAAGGCCCAACGCTTGCTAACGTGAAGCACGGAATCCACCCGTTCATTGACTTTTTTACGAAAAACAAGCATGATGAAGAACGCCACCAATACCAAGGCTACATGAACCGGAGCAACAAAGCGGTTGGTGCGAACATAAAACGGACGTATCCAATAATTATCCACGGCTAAGTTGACCTTTCCGAAATTTCGCTTGTAAGGTAACCGGATACCTTGGTTCAGATACAACGATCCGTCCGAATTTTTCTCCCAAAAAGCGTAGGCAACGAGACCATTCGTGGAGGCAATGTTCTCGACATCGTCGTGGAACGGATGGTTCCTTTCGGTATCGATGGATAGGGAATCCCACTGAGCAACTTGAAGCACCAAAGAGTCCATGGGTTGTTCCATGCGCGCACCTCTCGAAGCAGCGTAGATTCGAAACATCACTTCCCCGAGATTCATGCGGGATTGACCACCGATGAAATACAGGTTTTTTCCCGGTAAAAAGAAGGAACCTGAGGTATCTTGAGTAATAAAAAAATAATAGTCAATCCCCTGCTTTTTGTGTGAATTATTGAAAAATGCGTCGCGGTATTTGCGCATCGCAGTGGAATAATAAGGCATGCTGCTCCCCCATTGAATTGTTGGAAGTTTTCCAGCCAAGGGGTGCGTATAATAATCCAAGGAAATTTTGGTGTTCAAGTTCTTGAATACGTCGGTAAGTACGGCGGCATCCGTTTTCTTTATCGACCACGAAGGATGGGTAAAAACGGCATGAAAACGCACATTCTTCTGCGACCAAAGCGTGGAAGAAAGTACGCAAATAAAAAATAAGAGGGAGAATTTACAAGTGTAAGAACGCCTTTTTAGATAATAATTCTTCATTGGTTTCACGGTAGTTTGGATCATCTACGCAACAATCCACCGGACAAACGGCGGCACACTGCGGTTCGTCATGGAAACCAACGCATTCTGTGCATTTGTTATGAGTAATGTAATAAACATCCATGCTGACCGGTGCTTGAGCTAAATTGGCATCCACCAGTTCTCCGCTCGGTGCTGTAACTTTTCCTGTCAAGGAAGTACCGTCCTGGTATTTCCATTCCGCTCCTCCCTCGTAAATCGCATTGTTGGGGCACTCGGGCTCGCAGGCTCCACAGTTAATGCACTCGTCGGTTATCATAATTGCCATAACGCTCCAAAATTTCTGCAAAGATAATGCAGGTGAATCAATTATTGAAAAAAACAATGTCTTAACAAACTTTCATCTACTTTTGTTGCATGGAGCGCGCGGAGATCATACATCATTTGTCCTTATTGGGGGAAATGGTATCGGAATTTGGCCATTCCAGCATGCCAACATCGGGGAACTTCTCGCATCAAATCCTCCAGAAAATTGAGCACACCGTCCAGACTGAAATTTACAGAAACGGTTGGTTTAACGAGGCCAATGTGCGCAATGCCTTTGCTGGTATCGGTACCTGGTTGAGGCAAGATGTACTCGAAGAATTCACGAAAGCGCATCCTTACTTTCGATTTGAAAAGCATGTCAGCCTTATTTTAGCGGGCAATCTTCCCTTGGTTGGATTTCACGATGTATTTTGCAGCCTTTTGATGGGATGCAAACTGCAGGTAAAAATGAGTTCAGATGATCAACATTTACTTCCACTGCTGTGCCAAGCCCTTGCGGAAATTGATTCAAGGTATCTCGAGATCATCGAGTTAAATCCGATAAAACTGTCCGGTCATCACGCAGTAATTGGTACGGGAAGCGACTCAACGTTGCTCCATTTTCAATCCTTTTTCAAAGATATACCTCACCTACTCCGGGGAAATCGAACGTCGATCGGCGTACTTGACGGTACCGAGACGGCGAGGGAACTCAACGAACTGGGCAAAGATGTTTTCGATTATTTTGGCAGAGGTTGCAGAAGCGTAACGCATTTAATGGTTCCTGAAAACTTCAACATGGACCACTTTTTTTCTGCGATATTACCGTATGAAGAAGTTCTGCAGAACAAAAAATATGGTAACAACTACGAATACCACCGTGCGGTCTTTTTACTAAGCCAACAAAGCCTTTTGGACAACGGGTTTCTGCTCTTAAAAGAAACTTCTGAATTGCATGCCCCCATTGCCATGCTGTACTTTCATCGCTATGCTCACCAGGCGGAGGTCGACCAATACCTTTCCATGCACCGCGATAAAATCCAATGCGTCCTGGGGAATGGATATCTTCCCTTTGGGTCAGCACAACGTCCTCGAATTAATGACTTTGCCGATAATGTCAATACCCTTGAGTGGCTCTCGAACGCACTGAATTAACAAGGATTTTATACTTTTGCACGCTATGGGAATTTTTGGTCAAGGAATCATCTATAAAACAACCGCGGAAATTGAGATCATGCGGGAGGCAGCCTTGGTGGTAAGCCGTACCTTGGGTTTGGTCGCCAAGCATCTCAAACCGGGAGTTACTCCAGCGGAACTGGACCGATTGGCGGAGGAATACATCCAAAGTCAAGGGGCCATTTCAGGTTTCAAAGGGCTTTACGGTTGTCCTAGTACGCTTTTAATTTCGGTTAATGAACAAGTGGTCCACGGATTACCTACCGATACGCCCATTCGAGAAGGGGATATTGTTTCTGTGGATTGCGGGGCCGTTTACAAAGGGTATTACGGTGATCATGCCTATACGTTTGAAGTCGGTGAGGTTAGTCCAGAAAAAAAGAAATTGTGCATGGTTACCAAAGAATGCTTGTATTTGGGGATTGATGCGTGCAACACAGCCAACCGCATTGAGGATATCGGTTATGCAATACAACAACATGCTGAAGCGAACGGTTTTGGCGTTGTACGAGATTTGGTGGGACATGGATTGGGTAAAAAACTGCACGAAGAACCCCAAGTGCCAAATTATGGAAGACGGGGTCAGGGGAAACGCATTCAAAATGGACTTACCATTGCCATCGAGCCCATGATCAACATGGGCACTTGGAAGGTCAAAACCCTGCCCGATGAATGGACGATTGTAACGGAAGATGGCCTTCCAAGCGCGCATTTTGAACACGATGTAGCCGTAATTGATGGTAAGGCAGAAATACTGTCCACCTTTGATTACATCTACGAAGCCCTTAAACTTTAAATGGAACGGTCAGTAAAAACTTCCCTGATCGGATTTTTAGTCGCTGCCTTATTTAGCGTATTGTTTTTCTTGGAGTCGGGGGTCGTGATTGTTCCATATCCACTCTTCAGTTTTATAGTGCTTGCAGTTCTCATTGCGATGATGATTCAGGATAAAACAAACGCCCAAAAACTGTTGCCGCTTTTGATGTTAGGATTCGTTCGATGTTTAAATAATCCGCTGATCTATACCTTTTTCATGACCGAAACAAGTTACGAAAGTTTAACAAAAGGATTCTACTTTGATATCCTGGGAGTATTCGAGTTGCTGGCGGTTTTTGGGGTGTTAGGGTTTACGCTTCAATGGAAAGACCTAAACCAAAAAATTCTACTCATAAGCTTGAGTATTCTTTTTATTGGATTACAAGCATTTCCCAACACCCTGCTTCCTTCGCTGTTTATGGGTGTTTTTTTTACCGGTTTAATCGTATTAAAAATTGAACATCCAAGTAGACCGGCATTGGCCCTCATTGCAGTTTTCGATGTGCTAACGTCGTACGATATATTATTGAACTAAAGCGAAAATTATCTAGAATGATCGAACCGCACGAACCAGGGTCTTACTGGTTTTATCGTAATAATTCGTGGGTTTGGAATCGTAAAAACTGAAAAACCATGCTGAAGCTGCATTGGATTGGGTGGAAGACCAGTACAGATTCATTTCAATTTCATCAGAACCCGCTACGGCATCTAAGGCCCTTTCAACCGCGAACAAATTCGTATTAATCGTTTGTAACTCATAAATGGCAGGAAGGTACCAATCATCATATCCTCCACCCGCATAGTTATCGCATAAACCCGCAGCCTTGGTGGTATCACGGGTGGCCATTAAAATAGCCTGCGTATTGGATTGACCGTCCCAAGTGCTGGCACAATTTTCCACATCCTTATCCTTGGGCCCCCATTCCACTTCACGGCTTAAATTCTTCAATGAAACCACTAATCCGTGTTCTTTCCCGGTTGAATCCTGGTATAGGTAGTAAATGATGCCTCCTTCTGCATGTTCACCGATGTAATGGGACTTTTGACCAATAACGACAAAAGCAAACCCCGTCAGGATTAAAGTTGATAGTAGTTTCACAGCGTTTATTTGCAGGTAAGGTACGAAAATAGCTCGGAAAATCTCCTCATTGCAGAAGATAAATGAAATAATCCCGGTTTTGAAAAATGCAGCTACCATCAAATTTCAAAGGGTTAGTGTGTCGGTTCAAGATCAAGTAGCGGCATCCTTGCTTTTTTAAACCTCGGATAAAAGTTTTATTCTGGATAGCATCATCGTTCAGATTCCAGCCTTTCCGATCCATAAGGTAGAGTTCCAAAGGATTGCTGTTGCCATTAATGGCCACTAGTGCATTTTTAGGAATAAATTTATCCGCGAGCGAATTCAGTCTTACCTTATACGCTTCTCCCTTATTATACCGAAAATCGTGGGATTGATTTGCTACCGATTCTACCGCAATCAAGAACATCATAACGGTTCCGAATTTCCGCATTTCAACCAAAGCATACGCCCCACAGATGGCCAAAACAGGAACCATGGGTAAAAGGTAATATTCATGGGTCAAAAAGATTTCGCCGGACTTCAAGGCATAGGCCAAAAAAAGCAGCAAAAAAACCGGCAAAGCAACCCGGACAGCCATATCCACTTCGAGGCGAATTACTTTCCAAACGCCAACGAGCAGCAGTCCAAAGGCCAAATAACTGAAAAACGGATGGAACATAAGATGCTTTATCAAGGCGACGGGTTCGTTCATCATGGCCCGAGCGCCTTCCAGGAAACTTCCTCCAGTATTGTACCAATTCCCATAGTTCTCCGCCAAGGTTGGATTCCACACAAAATACCAAAACATTGCAGGTAAGGTGGAAATCCAAGGAAGGATGAACAGCCCCGCTTTTTTCGGTTTATTGCGAAAGTGCAGATAGGCAAATACGCCGACCGCCACTAATGGAAGAACAGAAATTTTCAGCAAAATCCCCAAGGACAAAGCAGCGAAGGAAACGACGATATCTTTCCATTTTCCGTACCTCAACGCCTCAAAAAAGTAGTAGGTTCCTATGATGTAAACCGCCAGGGCCGCCGTGTCAGGCATCACTTTTCGGCTGTACATGAAATAGCACGAAACTCCCAACAACAAGGTTGCATAAAAAGCCTGTTTTTTCGGGGTAAACCTCATTAATAACGCATAAAAATATCCAAGTCCTATCGTGGATATTAACACATTTAGTATTCGGCCAATTCCCGGATGAAATCCAAATAAGAGGCTCAGCTTCCCTTGGACGTAATACAGCAAGGGGAACTCCATACCAATGACGCCCGAACCTCCGTTGGTTTCATCCACCATTGGGTAAAAAAACGAAGTATTTCCCTCGAAATAATTGCGAGCAACCATTAAGCCTGTCGCTTGACGCCAACTGTGAGCAGCTTCAATCGGAGGGTTCCATATTCCAATGAGATGCACCAGAAAAAACAAGGCGATCCAAAAGGAAATGTTTCCAAAAATCTTACGCCACCCAGGTAAGTTCAAGGTATTTTTTGAAATGGTTCAAAATGGCTTGCCAGCCTTGCTGTTGCAACGCTTCTGAATTTTGCTGTTCTGGTTGAAATTCCCAAGTAATCGAAATATCTTCCGCTGTTTGGAGGAACGTCACCACTACCAAACGGCCATCTTCCAGGGTGTATTTCAAGCTTTGAAATTCATTTACTTCGGTAAACGTAGCCTTGAAATCAAATCCAAAGGATTGGTCTTTGGCCTCCATTCGAAGGTTGAACGCCCCCCCTACCCTGCAATCCATTTCGGCGCTAGGGCAACACCAATCGTCCGAAGCAAAATACCATTGCACAATGTGCTGAGGGTTAATCCAAGCGTCCCATACCACAGCAATTGAAGCATTTTTCACCAAAGTTGTTACAGCAATCATGGGTTGTTTTCTAAAATATAGGTCAATACTTTTTCCATCAAATGCGCTCGATCTTTTCCCACCACATTGTGCTTATGCATGGGATAGGCCAAAAAATCAATTTGCTTTCCGTCTTCAACGAACTTTTTAATCAAAGAATAAGTGTGTTGTAATACCACCACATCGTCCACCGTGCCATGTATCAACAACAACTTACCTTGGAGGTCCTTGGTATAATTCGTTAAGGCATTTTTCGCATACCCGTCGGGATTTTCAGCGGGACGGTCCATGTAACGCTCACCGTACATGACCTCATAATACTTCCAATCGGTCACAGGACCACCTGCAACTCCTGCATTGAATACGCCGGGATGACGCAACATAAGCGATGTAGTCATAAAACCCCCAAAGGACCAACCGTGAACGGCCAAACGCTTTCCATCGACGTAAGGTAAGGATTTCAGAAATTCCACACCGATCAATTGGTCTTCCATTTCGATGTCCCCTAAACGGCGGTGAATTTGGGATTCGAAGGCAAATCCTCGTTCTGCCGAACCACGGTTATCCAAGGTGAATACCAAGTATCCCTGCTCTGCCAACCAGTTCATCCACAGATTTGCTCCGGCGTTGAAACTGTTGGTTACCATCTGTGCATGAGGACCACCGTATACGTAGACCAACACTGGGTATTTCTTGTTCTGGTCAAAATTCGATGGTTTCACGAGTCGGTAATACAAGTCTGAGCCATCTTTTGCTTTGATGGAACCAATTTCAGCGATTCCTAAGGCATAATCTGCCATCGGATCCGACGATTCCTTGATCAGTTTGGCCATTTTTCCATTGGTCGTATAAATCATTTCATGGTTGGGTATCAAAAGGCTGGAATAACCGTCGTAGTAATACAAACCGTCATCGGATAAATCAAAACGGTGAACTCCGTCATTTTTCGATACAACCTTTGTATTTCCCTGAAGG
This sequence comes from Flavobacteriales bacterium, assembly GCA_947500875.1. Lineage (GTDB taxonomy): Bacteria > Bacteroidota > Bacteroidia > Flavobacteriales_D > Crocinitomicaceae > UBA952. Next base: position 85,014 of record CANMUN010000001.1, read on the forward strand.
TCTGTAACATATACCATCGTGTTGCAAGGATTCTCTCCTGTAGCGGTATAATAGATTAATTTTTTCGAAGCATCCACCTCCAGAATGTCTTTTACAACAAAAGCATGTTGAGTTACCGGTCGAACTCCCGTAGGAAGTACATCGAGTTTTTTTCCTTCAAAGTCAACCTTAATCCCTTGCTGTTCAAAATCCACTAAATAAAGGTTCATAAAGCCGTCTTTTTCCGACATCCAAAGGAAATCGTTGCCCTCTCCCATGAAATAGGCAGGATGTTCTGGCTCTACCCATTGTTGACTTTTCTCATGCCAAAGGGTTTTCACTTTCTTACCCGTTTTCACATCGAACACATTCAACCAAAGTTCATTTTGTCCGCGATTCACTTCGGCGATAAGGCAGTACTTTTCATCAGGAGTGAAGGCGAAATTGGTTAAGTAGTCGTCTGCATTACCACTGGGTTTGATGAAGACCGTCTTTTTCGTTTTGCAGTTGTAGATCCCTACGCGAGGTTTCTCCGATTTTTGCCCTGCCATAGGGTATTTTATAGAGATCAACGAACCTGGGGTTGTATTGATATCTAGCAAGGGATAGTCAGCCACTTCGGATTCATCCTTTTGATAAAATGCTAAAAAATTACCCTTATCCGACCAGAACAATCCTTTTTCAATCCCGAACTCATTTCGAGCGATGGACTGTCCCGAAACGATGTTTTTGTCCGTGTTTTTGGTAATGGCTTTGCCGTTCATGTAAACGTTATTCTCGAGGGTGTATGCGCATTTACCTGAGGCCGTGTGATAATTGACGTTTTCCCAATTTTCCATGCCGTGATGCTTCAATGAAAGGGATTTCGTGATCACATTGAAGGTGAAAATAACGGAACCGTTGTTCACTAAAATTTCGTCTTTAGCGATCCATTCGTAGCCGTATAGGTTTTGAATTTTGGCACCATCGGGTAGCTGTTTATTCACCTCGTCTATGGTACACGCAACGCGTTCTTCTTGATCCTTAAAGGTGTAGCGTAGGATGGACTTATAATCCGAGGAAAGCAGGGTGAATTCGGAGGTGTTCTTGACCCAAGAAAACCCAACGGTACGCTGAGGACTTAAGGCCCGCTGTTTCAGCACCGATTCGTTAACGGTTAAGGTTTTTTTCTGAGCTGTTATTGCCCATGAACCACTAAAAAGGAGAAGGAGTGTAACAATACGCATGGTTAGTTTCGATGAATAAATTGATTAAAAAAAGATTCGATAGGTCTACCGATTTCGTAGGCTCTGAGCAGGGTTTGGATCAGTTGATTGCTCAGCATCAATTCTGCTGGAAAGGTCGCGTAGAAATAAAACTGTTTATTAAAAAGCAACGGTTGTTCAAGGCCAACAGCCTTTAATTCTGAAGGAAGCACTTTGTTTTTTTCGCCGTGAATTTCACCAAAAAAATCCACGAATTCTGGGTGCGAAATAAGGTCTTTAAATTCCGACAAATTTGCGGCAATGCCTTCCCTCAATTCTTGCAATGATTCTTTGTCAATTTCATATACCCCACCATAAACTCGGACATGTTCCGGGGTTAGTTCGAAGTAAATACCATTGATCGCGGTACTTTTCTTTCCTTCGGGAGAAACCACCGCCGAACACATCAGTTTGTAGGGCGTTTTATCTTTGGAGAAACGTATATCTCGGTTGATGCGAAACATGCAATCCTTGGCCGATAGGTCCTTAAACATTGGATAGGACCCTGCAAGTTCGTCGATTAATGCTTGCGTGAAAGCGGAAAAAGGCTTTTTAACATGGTTTTCATACCTGCTGCGGTTGAGGTCAAACCAATCCTTTTGGTTGTTTGCCGCTAATTCCATGAAAAAATTCAAATATTCTTGGCTGAAATATGGCATGTTCACCGAATTTGACCCGAAAGGTACTTAAAAAGCCGGAAAAGTTCATGATACCTAACAAATAGCAAGGCAAAATTGGGATAGGTTGGAAAAAAGCGTATCTTTGCACCCTTAAATTTTATTAACTAATTAAGAACCTTATGAATTCTTACGAAACTGTTTTCATTTTAACTCCCGTTTTGTCTGAGGATCAGGCAAAGGAAGCAGTGCAGAAATTCGAAGGCGACATCAAAGGCATGGGTGCCAAGATTAAGCATTCGGAAAACTGGGGTCTGCGCAAAATGGCTTATCCAATCCAAAAAAAATCCACAGGATTTTACTATTTGATTGAATTTGAAGCCGCTGGATCTGTTATTGCAGATTATGAATTAATGATGAAACGCGATGAGCGCGTGCTTCGCTTTTTAACAGTTCGCATGGACGCTGACCATGTGGCATATGCTGAAAAACGTCGTGCAAAACTCGCTGCTAATTAATCCATTAACCCTTTAATAAAAACACTATGTCAAACGATATTCGATACTTGAACCCGGTAGCGATTGAGATTACCAAATCGAAATACTGCCGTTTTAAAAAATCTGGAATTAAATTTTTAGATTACAAAGACGCCAATTACCTTTTAAAATTGGTTAACGAACAAGGTAAAATTCTTCCACGACGCTTAACCGGTACTTCTGCTAAATTTCAGGGAAGGGTCAATAAAGCCATTAAGCGTGCACGTCATTTGGCGCTTATGCCGTATGTTGGCGATATGTTGAAATAACCTTAAAAACGACACAATCATGGAAGTAATTTTAATCAAAAATGTAGATAAGCTCGGTTATGCCAACGAGGTAGTAACCGTTAAACCGGGATACGGAAGAAATTTTTTAATTCCTCAAGGTTATGCCATACTTGCAACTCCAGGTGCAAAAAAAGCGCATGCAGAAATGGTACGTCAGATGGCGCACAAAGAAACTAAGTTGCAAGCCGAGGCTCAAGCGGTTGCCGAAAAATTGGCTGCAAGCAACGTTTCCATCGCTACGAAGGCTGGAGAAAATGGAAAAATATACGGATCCATCAACACGGTTCAATTAGCCGATGCCCTGAACAAAGCCGGATTCAGTATTGACCGTAAATCGCTAAAAATCAAAGACGAACCAATTCGTGAATTGGGAACATTCACTGCTGAAGCGAATTTGTTCAAAGGCGTTAAGCAGTCGTTCGAATTCGACGTTGTTGCGGAATAATAAGACAATCTTAAAGGACAGGAACCTCTTCCGTATGGAAGGGTTTTTTTTGTGCTAAGGCTGGATTTCTTGCATGGCGCTTGCTCCAAAATCGTTGTTATGCCAGGCCTTTTCAATGCGGTAATTTTTAATCCACAAAAAGGTTGGAAAACTGCCTTCCGTTACGGGTAGGAGCTCTTTTTGATGCATAGCCGACCTGCAAAAAATTTCTTCCGATAGAAGCTTATCGTACGCCAAAACATCCAAAGAGTCGGTTCCCAACACCCAATATTGGGTTTTACCGGGCAACTTCTGATGAATCTGATTCATGAGCTTTGTAGACTCCGAACAATACTTGCAACCCGGTAGAGCAACCACCACTACGCCCGTTTCAAAAGGAAATTTCAAGTTGCTTTTGGGGGAATATCCCATCGAAAGGAGGTCACCTTGAAAAATGGGGAAGGCTGCAAAATAGAGGCTAAAGGGCATCAAAGCCAACAGAAAAACGATGCTTAGGTTCAACCACCTTTTGGCATTCCTACGTTGCAATTTCCGAAAAACAACCCATGCAAAACCCACGCCAAGCAATAGTAGTAAAAAATAAGGTAAGAACTTCGCTAACAGGAACGAGCCTCCTAATTTGAGCAGCAGTAATTCAAGTGCATTCATAACAAAAAAAAAGGGAGACAAAGCTCCCTGTTAACCGTGAATGGGATTTTTTACTGAATTGAACAATCTTGAACAACTCCGAGGATGTTCGCGTCGTTAAGATCGCAAGCTGCTGTTGCATTTTTCTTAGTTCCACGAATCGTAATGGTTTCGGTAGTTTGGCCACTGATCTGACATGTGCAGGTATAGTCTTTTTGACAAGAAACAAGAAGGAAAAGACCAAAACCAAAAACTAAAAGAGCCTTTTTCATAATGTAAAATTTTAAAGTTGTTCAAAGATAAAACTATTTAGGACAATCGGTCTAATGCATCGTTGTTTTTTACGTTCGATATTCTTCTCTGGTAAAAATACCATGCTAGCGTGGCTGAAGGTATCAAATCGGTAAAAGGAAACAACTCCTCTATGAGGGTGAAACTGGCCCAGGATAATTTCTTCCCAAACAATAAAAAAACCAACAAGGCCGAAAGAGGTGCCCAAAAGGCATCGAACAATTCGCCAAACGAAGGAATGAGGTAGGACATTACCCCCACCAAATCGATGAGGAGGGCAATCACCAATTTTAACGTTTGATTCGAGGTGTTTTGCGGAGGGTTCATAGCGTTTTATAGAATACGAATGTACTAAATCGAAGCATTTTACCTCTCCTATCTCGCGATTTTTAATAGAAATCCTTCGGTCTAGCAACAAGTTGTTATTTTTGTAAAAAAATTGATCATGTCAAACCAACTTCTAAAAGGTAAAAAAGGAATCATTTTCGGAGCACTCAACGACCAATCCATTGCATGGAAAGTTGCGGAGCGAGCACACGAAGAAGGTGCCGAGTTTGTGCTAACCAATGCCCCCATCGCCATGCGCATGGGAGAAATCAACGGTCTTGCCCAAAAAACAGGCAGTAAAATCATCACTGCCGATGCCACGAGCGCGGAGGACCTTGAAAACTTAGTAACGCAATCCATGGAAATCTTGGGAGGGAAAATTGATTTTGTATTACATTCCATTGGTATGTCGCCGAATGTTCGCAAAGGAAAGCACTACACGGAGAACAATTATCAATTTTACCAGCAAACCATGGACGTTTCGGCCGTTTCATTGCACAAAACCTTGGCCACACTGTACAAGCACGATGCCATGAACGAGTGGGGTTCGGTCGTAGCCCTAACGTACATTGCGGCGCAACGTATTTTTCCTGACTACAACGACATGGCCGATGCTAAATCGTTACTGGAATCCATAGCGCGTTCCTTTGGTTATCATTACGGGATCGCTAAAAAAGTTCGCGTTAATACGATTTCTCAGTCGCCGACCGTAACCACCGCAGGACAAGGAATCAAAGGATTTAACGAATTCATTAACTTCTCAGAACAGATGTCTCCTCTTGGAAACGCACCGGCGGTTGCTTGTGCTGATTATTGCATCTCTATGTTTTCCGATTTAACGCGGTATGTTACGATGCAAAATCTGTTCCACGATGGCGGATTCTCGAATACAGGGGTTACGCAACAAGTGATCGAACGTTTTGGTAACGAATAAGTGAAACTACCATAAAAAAAAGGGGGCGTTTGCCCCCTTTTTTATTGTAGAGCCTTACTTTCTGTTAAACATCTTGGTAAAATCAACATTGTATGCCAGACTAATCCAGATACTATGATTTCGTTCCATGTCGATGGCATTTGATTTAATCACAAATTGATTTAAGTACCCCACTTGTAAATTCGCGTTGGAATTAAATCGCCAACCTAAGGCTGCAATGAACCGATTTTGATCCATTGGATTCTTGGCAATTCCTTTTCCAAAACCAATGAATAACTCATTATTTAGATTTAAGAACAAGGTATTATCCAACATTTCCTTTCGGCTTAGTGGTACCATGACCATAGCCCTGTAGCGAATTCGATTTCGGAATACCGGATCAACTTGCGCCACGGCACCTGCTGCATTTTTAACATACTGATCCAAGAAACGTTGTTCTAACCGATAACGATGTTGAATCTCAAAACATCCTACTTTATCTTTTACATTGACTTGCTCGAAAATCCGATGTTCGTCAAATTCATGGAGGACTGGTTGAGATCCATAGGGAAAGGTTCTAATCCATCCATATCCTATCATTGCCGAAAATTTTGGATTACACGAATATTCCACCCCTAGCCTTAATAAGGATTGCTGCCAACGCTGAAAACCATCGGATCTTCGCCATTGGTATTCCGTCATTAAGTTAAACTTATCAGTGATTTTGTGCGTGCCAGTGTATAGTGTCCATGTAAGGACTTGATTGCTGATGTTTTTCTGCGAGAAAACGAAGAATGGAAAAAGTAAGAGAAAAAAGGTTGAAAATTTAAGCATATATCGAAGGTCAATTGAATAAAGGTTTCGGTTGGTAAATTATTAAATTTAGCGCACTTGAGCTATCTTTGTTCATGCAAATGACACAGGATACAAAAGCAACTAGCTATATTTCACTAGAAGAAACCTACGGTGCTCACAACTATCACCCCCTCCCTATTGTCTTGGAGCGAGGCATGGGTGTCCATGTTTGGGATGTCTATGGAAAACAATATTTTGATTTCCTTTCGGCTTATTCCGCCGTAAATCAAGGACATTGTCATCCAAAAATTATTTCCGCTTTAACCCAGCAAGCCTCCAAACTCACCCTGACGTCTCGTGCGTTTCATAACAATCTTCTTGGCCCTTTCGAGGCCTACCTTCATGAGCAATTCGGTTACGATAAATTCCTTCCGATGAATACAGGGGCTGAAGCCGTTGAGACAGCCATTAAAGTCGCAAGAAAATGGGCTTACGAAGTGAAAGGAATTCCCGAGAACGAAGGAAATATCGTGGTTTGTGAAGGAAACTTTCACGGTAGGACTACTACCATCATCTCGTTCTCCTCGGACCACGATTCCAAAAAGAACTTTGGACCTTACACGCCCGGATTTATTCGCATTCCCTACAACGATGTATCAGCCATGCGTGCTGCACTCGCCCTTGAAAACACGATTGGAATATTGGTAGAACCCATTCAAGGGGAAGCCGGTGTAAAGGTTCCGTCAGAGGATTACATCGCATCCATTCGGCATTATTGCAACGAAAACAATACCCTCTTTATCGCGGATGAGATTCAAACTGGTTTAGCGCGAACTGGGAGCATGCTTGCGGTATGTGGCAACTGCACTTGCTCTAATCGTTGCGAACGTCAAGAAACATACCAACGACCCGACATCCTAATCCTTGGTAAAGCCCTAGGCGGCGGTGTTTATCCTGTTTCAGGGGTATTCGCGGACAACCCCATTATGAACGTAATAAAACCTGGTCAACACGGTTCAACGTTCGGAGGAAACCCCTTAGCTGCCGCAGTTGCCAAAGCTTCGTTGAACGTACTTCAGGAAGAACAACTTATGGAAAATGCGCGCAACATGGGCATTAAATTCCGAAACGCCATGGAAGATTTGGTAAAAATAGGAACCTTGTTTTCCTTGGTGCGAGGTAAGGGATTACTGAATGCGGTGGTCATTAACGACACCCCGGAAAGCGATACCGCCTGGAACTTTTGCTTAGCCTTAGCCCAAAACGGCTTGCTAGCAAAACCTACCCATGGTAACATCATTCGTTTTGCTCCACCCTTGGTTATCACGGAAAAGGAGATGGATGAATGTATAGCCATTATTAACAAAACGTTTAATCAATTTAATTCATAAATTTTGGTACAGAAAATTAAATTTGGCACCGACGGTTGGCGTGCTATCATAGCGCAAGATTTTACCGTGGAAAATGTTGCTCGTGTGACGGAAGCGACGGGGATTTGGCTCAAGGAGCGTTTTGAAAACCCATCGGTGGTAATTGGTCACGATTGCCGTTTTGCGGGGGAATTATTCATGCATACCGCGGCTGCCGTATTGGTTCAACAAGGCATTAAAGTATATATTGCTCAGGGATTTGTTTCTACCCCGATGATTTCCTTGGGTGCCCACCAACACGGATGTGAAATAGGCATCATTCTTACGGCGAGCCATAATCCACCTTCATACAATGGCTTTAAACTAAAGGCGAAATTCGGTGGACCACTACAACCTGAAAAGATCAATGAAATTGAAGCCATTATCCCCGATGTATGCACCATCGATTACACCAATTTTTCCATTGAAAACGCATTAGCATCGGGACGTATCGAGGTTTTACCACTGGAAAAAGACTACATTGATCATGTCAAAGCCAGCTTCGATTTAACGGCAATACAGCAATCAGGATTACGCTTAATGTACGATGCCATGTACGGTGCGGGTCAACGGGTCATTCCACAGGTACTTCCTTCAACTACCTTACTGCATTGCGACCCCAATCCTTCGTTTATGGGCCAAGCGCCAGAACCCATCGGTAAGAACTTGCAAGAACTTGCCCAATACATTAAAACCCATCAAAATATCGACTGTGCATTGGCTACAGATGGAGACGCTGACCGCATCGGACTGTATGATAGCCACGGTGAATTCATCGACTCGCACCACATCATACTACTGTTGATTCATTACTTGGTTAAGTACAAAGGGATGACCGGAAAAGTGGCTATTGCTTTCAGCGTAACACCGCGCGTTTACACAATGTGTGAACATTATAGACTGGAACACACGACGACAAAAATCGGGTTCAAGGACATCGCAGCCATCATGGTAAAAGAAGACGTACTTCTCGGCGGTGAAGAATCAGGGGGTATTGCGGTGAAAGGTCACATCCCAGAGCGCGACGGTATATGGATGGGATTAATTCTCTGGGAATTTATGGCGAAATCGGGAAAAACCCTGGATGAATTAATCGAGGAGGTTTATGAGATCGTTGGACCGTTTAAGTTTGAGCGAAATGACCTGCACATTACGGAAGCATTGAAGCAAAAAATCATTAAAAATTGCCAGGACAACAGTTATAAATCCTTTGGAAAATATCAGGTTAAAGAAGTTAAAACCACCGACGGATTCAAGTATTTCTTCGATGACGACCGATGGGTGATGATTCGACCATCTGGAACTGAACCGGTGCTTCGAACCTATGCCGAAGCGCCAACCTTGGAAGAAGTACGGGAGATACTAAAGGCAACGGAAGCTACTATTTGCGGGTAGAAAGAAAGGACGACAAAGACATTAAGATATTAAGATATTAGAGAATATAAAATCCTTAAGTCCTAAAATCCTGATATCCTACCATCTACCCCAAGGCCACGTCCAAGACCATCATTACCACAAAACCGGCAATGAACCCGAGTACCGCAAGATCGGTATATTTATCCCGTTGTGTTTCGGGGATAACTTCTTCCACCACGACAAAAATCATGGCGCCCGCTGCGAAGGCCAAGGCAAAAGGTAAAATCGGTTGAATGTAGATAACGGCTACGGCACCAATCACACCGGCAATGGGTTCAACAATGGCCGAAAGTTGACCGTACCAAAATGCTTTAAACCGGCTGGCACCAGCTCGTCGTAAGGGCATTGCCACAGCAAATCCCTCCGGGAAATTTTGAATCGCAATCCCAAGGGCTAGGGCTACTGCAGCTCCAATCGTTGCGCCGCCCAAACCGTTGGCAGCTGCACCAAACAACACGCCAACCGCTAAACCTTCGGGTATGTTGTGAAGCGTTATGGCTAACACCAACAAAGTCGTTTTATGAAGTTGAGTCTTGACTCCCTCGGATTCGTTTTCGTTAAAATTGATGTGCAAATGGGGCATTTTTTTATCGAGGAAATACAAGAACAATGCTCCTGTTAAGAAGCCGACGGCCGCCGGCATCCATGGCATGGAAGGATACAAGCTTTCCGACATTTCAATGGACGGATTGAGGAGGGACCAAAAACTCGCAGCAACCATGACCCCTCCTGTAAATCCCAGCATGGCATCCAAAACACCGCGGTGCATCGTTTTAAAGAAAAAAACCAAGGAGGCTCCTGCCGCAGTTACTAACCACGTAAAAACCGTTGCCCAAAATGCAGCCCATACAGGATGAATGCTGCCAATATAATCCACGATTTCTTTCATCTCAGCAAAAATACCATAGATTTGCTTAACCCGAGGGGATTTATTACCTTTGGTTAGCATTTAACATTCTATGAAAGCATTTTTTCTTTTTCTTCTCGCATTTTCATCGTTGATGATGAGCGGATGCAACCGTAAGGACGATACCATTTTACGCATCTATGTTGGATACAACGGGCAACCCAAGCTGAGTGCCAAAGTGGTCATTGACGGAGTTACACAAAATGCACCTTACTCCCCATTTGTGATGTCGGAATTCACCGACGTGAATGGTTTAGCCGAGTTCAATTTGAAAGATTACATCAAACCGGGTTCTTACGGAGGAAGTACGGTGGATTGCACGGTTTATTTAATCAAAAATTCGCCCCAAAGCGATACCATCAAAACGATTTTTGTAGAGGGATTCAAAACGACCAAGCAAGAATTTCTTTTTTAAAAAGCAGTCCTCTACCCTTCCCGACTAAGGTTCATTTTTCGTACCTTCGCGCTAATTTTCAATTCCATGGACAAGAAGGCAACTACCCGAAACGACGACTATTCAAAGTGGTATAATGACCTCGTTCACAATGCAGATTTAGCAGAGCATTCCGATGTTAAAGGGTGCATGGTCATTAAACCCTACGGTTACGCCATTTGGGAGAACATGCGCGACGTTTTGGACAGGATGTTTAAAGATACTGGGCATTCCAACGCCTATTTCCCCCTGTTCATTCCTAAATCTTACCTGAGCAAAGAAGCAAGCCACGTCGAAGGATTTGCCAAAGAATGTGCTGTGGTTACCCACTACCGATTGAGAGCCACTGCCGACGGTAAGGGCGTCGAGGTCGACCCCGATGCGAAACTGCAAGAAGAACTGATTGTTCGACCTACGTCCGAGACGATTATTTGGAATTCATACCGCAATTGGATTCAATCCTACCGAGACCTTCCTATTTTGATCAACCAATGGGCGAACGTTGTTCGCTGGGAGATGCGCACCCGCTTGTTTTTACGAACCGCAGAATTCCTTTGGCAAGAAGGTCATACCGCTCATGCAACGAAAGAGGAGGCCATTGCAGAAACGGAGCAAATGCTTCGGGTTTATGCGGATTTTGCCGAAAACTACATGGCCATGCCCGTGATTTTGGGAAGAAAAACTCCCAGTGAGCGATTTGCAGGAGCCGATGACACCTTGTGCATTGAGGCCATGATGCAAGATGGAAAAGCACTTCAAGCAGGAACATCTCATTTTTTAGGGCAAAACTTTGCCAAAGCCTTTGAAGTAAAATTTGCGGACAAAAGCGGTAAATTGGATTACGTTTGGGCCACTTCGTGGGGCGTTTCTACCCGATTGATGGGAGCCTTGGTTATGACCCATTCCGACGATGAAGGATTGGTGTTGCCCCCAAAGCTTGCTCCGATTCAAGTGGTGGCCGTACCGATTTATAAAACGGAGGAAGAATTCAAACGAATTGAAGAGAAATTCATGTCCCTAGGTAAAGCCTTAAAAGCTCAAGGAATACGGTTCAAATTCGACGGAGACGATAACAAACGTCCCGGATGGAAATTCAACGAATACGAAGTAAAAGGGGTTCCGATTCGCTTAGCGATGGGACCAAGAGACTTGGAAAATGGGATGGTAGAATTGGCACGTCGGGACACCAAAGAGAAATCGAGTATTTCGTTTGATACCGCTTTAGAAACGCTGGAGCAATTGCTCATGGACATTCAATCCAATTTATTGGAGCGCTCCAAGCTGCATCGGGCCAATAACACGTTTGAGGTTGACACCTACGAAGAATTCAAGCAACGAATTGACGGAGGTGGCTTTTTCTTAGCGCATTGGGATGGAACCGAAGCCACCGAGGAGTTGGTTAAGAATGAAACCAAAGCCACCATTCGATGCATTCCTTTTACCGAGCATCCGGTTCCTGGAAAATGCATGGTGACGGGACAGCCTTCCGCCCAACGGGTCATTTTCGCGAAAGCCTACTAACCTTGGCCAAATTTCGATTCAAACATTTCACGATCTATCATAACCAAGATTCGTTTTCCGTGGGAACCGATGCCATGGTTTTAGGCGTCTTGGTACAGGGTCAAAATCCCGGGAGAATACTTGACGCTGGATCCGGTTCCGGGGTACTTGGCTTGATGGCCGCACAAAAATTCCCCCTAAGCCATGTGGATTGTGTTGAAATCGATGAGAAAGCCTTTCTAGAATGCCAAGAAAACGTACGCAAAAGCCCGTTCCAAAATCGCGTTACTGCGGTTCATTCAAACTTGTTGGAATACCAACCCAAAGAATTATACACCACCATCGTTACCAATCCGCCGTATTATTCCACCGACAATTTTTCCAACCCCAAAAACCAACGGGAAAAACACCTGAGCAAAGAAGAACTTCATGCTTGGTTTGCGCATTGTATTCAACTGTTAGCACCGCATGGAACGCTTTGGTTCATTGCACCTGTTTCCATTACCAAGGTCGTTAACAAGCTCATTCAACGGTTAGAAATGTACGTTCATCATGAAGTGCAAATCCAGAACCAACACGATAGCCCCGTACGAACCGTATATGGAATTTCGAAACAATCGAACCCCCAAAAAAATACTCTGCTTAAATTGCGAAATTCTGACGGAAGCTACAGCGACGAGTACATTGATTTAACCGCTGAATTTCATGGCATAACCCTGCAAAAGCAACCTAAGTTACACGAGACGAGCAACGCAACATGTACCTTTGTGTAGAAGAATTCAGATCATGAAAAAAGGAACCAAGTTGTACAGCATTTTAACGATTACCTGCCCTCAGTGCCAGGAAGGTAAATTCATGGTAAGCGCGCCTTACCGGTTGAAAACCATGGGTCAAGTCAGGGATGAATGCGACCGTTGTGGATTGAATTACAAACCGGAAACCGGATTTTATTTCGGGGCAATGTACGTCTCTTATGCCCTGGGCGTCGCAGTTTTTGTGACCATTTGGGCATCGTGCAATTGGTTTTTTGACAACGTAAGTGTTTGGACGCAAATTGGTCTGGTGGGGGCTGCTTTAGTCCTATTCACGCCTTATCTCAATGCCTTATCCAAGATTATTTGGGCGAATTTTTTCATGAATTATAAAAAAGATGCAATCCTTAATCGACAAGAAGGCGCTCATTGAACAGAGCGTAGGCTACTTATTCGAAGAAGCGTTGTTGGATGAAATGCTTCAACAGGCTCGCCTGCGGGAAACCGTAACGGACGAAACCATCATCCATGTCGGTGACACCTTGCACATGATTCCGATTGTCGTTCAAGGTTCCATAAAAGTCTCGCGTGAAAATCCCGACGGTGAAGAATTGTTGCTGTACTACATTGAGGGAGGCGATACCTGTGCTATGTCATTGCAATGCTGTATTCGAAAAACAGCTTCCCACATTAAAGCAACGAGCATGGAACCTTCAGTTTTGCTCATGTTTCCAATGGAAAACATGCAAGATTGGATGGACCGATTTCCCTCATGGCGTGCCTATATTCTGCAATCCTACCACACACGCATGTTGGAATTAATGGAAACCATCGACGAAATCGCGTTCATGCGGTTGGACGAACGCCTTTTGAAATATTTAAAAGATCAGGTGAAACTTCTTGGCTCGGAGGAATTACACCACACCCACCAGCAAATAGCCGATGATTTGCATTCATCGCGCGTGGTTATTTCACGCCTACTCAAACAGCTTGAACATCGGGGGATTGTTGAGATTCACCGTAATCGTATCAAGGTAAAGGACTACTAAACCGATCGTTGCAGTTTGAATTCCGAGGATTTATGGAAGGTGATTTTCGGATAATCCTGTTCGGCCATTGAAAGTAAGAAAGGCGTTTCCGCTAAAAACACCCAATTCTCGTCTTTATCCATGGCCATATGATTCGACTTGGCACGTTGAAAGCGCTGCATTTCTTCATCGTCTTCGGTCGTTAACCAACAGGCTTTAAAGTAATTCCTAGGAACAAATCGGCAATTGGCCCCGTACTCGTGAATCAGGCGGTAGTTAATCACCTCGAATTGAAGCTGCCCAACGGTCCCTACAATTTTTCGATTGCCCGGTTGCTGAATGAACAATTGGGCCACCCCCTCGTCGATGAGCTGACGGATTCCTTTTTCCAATTGTTTGGATTTCATCGGATCCAAGTTTTCCAGTTCCTGAAAGATCTCCGGTGAGAAACTTGGAATACCTTGGTACATCATTTTCTCTCCTTCCGTTAATGTATCCCCAATTTTGAAATTCCCTGAGTCGTAAAGACCCACGACATCTCCCGGAAATGCCTCATCAATCACGCTTTTATCCTGGGCCATAAAAGAAGTCGGGTTGGGGAACTTCATCTTTTTGTCGGAACGGACATGATAATAAAATTGGTTCCGTTCAAACTTCCCTGACACGATGCGCAAAAAAGCAATGCGGTCGCGGTGTTTAGGATCTAAGTTGGCGTGAATTTTAAAGACGAATCCGCTGAATTTATCTTCCTGAGGATGAATGAATCGAAGGTCGGTTTCTCGCCCTAGCGGCGACGGAGAAATTTCACAGAAGGTGTCCAAAAGCTCCTTTACGCCAAAATTATTCACGGCCGATCCAAAGAAAACCGGAGCCATATCACCGGCCAAATAAGCTTCACGATTGAATGGATCGTAAACGCCCTCGACCATCGCCAGCTCCTCGCGCAATTCCATTGCAGGAGCCTGTCCTAAAATCTCCTCTAACTCAGGGTCGTTCACGTCTTCAAAAGAGAGCACTTCTTCGGAAATTTTGGTTTTATTCGCTGCGAAAAGGTTGAGCCCGCGGTGGTAAATGTTATAAACCCCCTGAAAGCGGTCGCCCATGCCAATGGGCCACGTAAGGGGACATACCTTGATCGACAGGCTTTTTTCCAATTCGTCTAAAAGATCAAAGGCCTCTTTACCGTCACGATCCATCTTGTTGATGAAAATAATCACAGGAGTTTTACGCATGCGGCAAACCTCCATCAATCGTTCGGTTTGTTCCTCTACCCCATTGGCGCAATCGATGACCAAAATTACGGAGTCGACGGCCGTCAAGGTTCGGAAAGTATCTTCGGCGAAGTCCTTGTGACCTGGGGTATCCAAAATGTTGATTTGCTTTTGGTTATACTCAAATGCCATAACGGAAGTAGCAACGGAAATCCCTCGCTGCTTCTCAATTTCCATGAAATCCGAAGTGGCCGTTTTTTTGATTTTATTGTTCTTAACTGCACCTGCCGTTTGAATGGCGCCCCCGAACAACAATAATTTTTCGGTCAATGTGGTTTTACCCGCATCGGGGTGGGAGATGATGCCGAAAGTTCGGCGTTTTTCCGTGGCTTCTTGATTCTTCATAGGACATAAAAAAGACCACACACAGGTGGTCTTTGGCAATGGTAATTACGGATATTAAAAAATCTCAGCTGGCGCGAAATGGAAAGCGCCTTCGATGGCTGCATTCTCATCGGAATCGCTTCCGTGAACGGCATTTCTACCTTTGCTTTCTGCATAAGCCTTACGAATAGTTCCTTCGGCTGCTTCCGCTGGGTCCGTAGATCCGATCAATTTACGGAATGAGGCTACCGCGTCTTCTTTTTCCAAAATTGCTGCAACGATGGGTCCAGAGGTCATGTATTCCACCAATTCACCGTAGAAAGGACGTTCTTTATGGACCGCATAAAACGCGCTTGCCTGCTCTTTGCTTAAGCGGGTATATTTCATGGCTTTAATCGCAAATCCGTCTTGCAAAATCATGTCGATAATTTTCCCCATGTGACCGTTTTCAATCGCATCTGGTTTTAACATGGTAAAGGTTCTGTTTGTGGTCATTATTTTGTATTTTGGTGCAAAGATAGGCATTCTTTTTTGTCCATAAAATTTGAACGATATGAAGCGATACATTCCCCTCCTTTTACTGGCAGTTCCTTTTTTCATCGAATCATGCACCGAGGAAAACAAGCAACCTTCAGGCGAAGGCTTAAAAAAGGCTGATCAAGAGCTAACACAAAAAAATCAAGTTCCTGACACGCTTGATAAGGCAATTATCCCGAATGAAATCCCATCGGATACCAAGCAACCGTTACCCCTAAAAAAAACTAAGAAGGAAAAAACAATACCTTCTAATACCAAAAATATTGTGGACGCGTACCCCGAAACCAAGGTCAAAGCGTTTAAAAATCCTGCCTTAGATCAATGGGCCAATACCTACCTTAACGACCCACAATGGCAAGAACAATACTCGGCCAGCGTGCGTTATTATTTAAGCAGTGTACAACGTAACTTGGATCAAAACCCAGAACGTAAAACCGACAAAAGCACGATTGTCTCAAACTACCGTGAAAAGATGTCGCAAACGTTTTACAGAAGTCCTGAATTCGTAGAATTCGCGCGAAGCCAATTCGAAAAATCCTCGGAACTTTCAGCCTTTCTAGTACGCAATGCGGATCAGATTACTGTTGATTGAGGGTTTGAGGTAAGGCCCTGCGTTTCGTAGCGAATTCGATGATGATGCCTATAGTAGGCTGAACAATACCGGAGGTATTTTCGATGGTTTTGGTTAAATACCTCGAAGAATCATTTGGATCAACAATGGGAGCTCCGTTAGCATCAGTTTGTAACAATAATATGGGCGCAACCTTTGTTTTGTTCCCGTAAGCATTTTGAATATCCAAATAAAAATTCATGTTGAATTTATCGAGAAACAACTTCTTATCTAAGCGAATGTTCAATTGGTGAAAGCTTGATTCTCGTTGGGTATTCAACTGATTATAATCCAATACTCCTATGCCATTAACGTTCCAATTGGCGATTAAACTAGAAGTTGGTACGTCGTAAGGGGTGTAAGGAGAACCTCCGGAAAACAACCAACGCATCCCCAATTCCCAACCTTTCTTAAAGCGCTTCCCACCGGTCAAAGAAACAATGTGACGGCTATCCCATGCGGTTGGAACATATTGATCGTTTTTATCCTTGAACTCAGAAATAACATAGGTATAGGCTAATACCGCGTAGAATCCTTTATACAATTTCTGTTGAAATAAAAACTCACCTCCGTAGGTTCTACCGGTAGAAATGCTCTTAACAGCTTCATTGCCCACTACCCCAAAATCGGAACCAATGTTGGCCAGCGAAATGGAATCCTTTAAACTGAACGGGTAACGGGAATAGTTTTTATAAAAACCCTCAAGGGTAAATCGTGAACTCTGCTTGGTGCGATATTCGGTACCTATTACAAAATGATCTGCACGGATGTACTTTAAACCGTTGTCCTTATTCACCAAAGATCCAGCATTGTTTCGATAACCAAGAACGGTGTATGCTGGAAGCTGGTGGTAGCGCGCGACATTGGCGTTGAGGGCAAAAGACTCATTAATCCTATAATTCACAGAAAGCGAGGGGGAAAGTTGATTCAACGGATTGGACATTTCCCTCGAGTAGTTCGAGCCGTCCATCCTTAATCCAAAGGAAAGGTTCAATTGCTCTTTGAACAGGGACTGACTCACTTGCGAGAACATCGAATATTTGCTCAGAAACAAATCCGAGGCATAATCTACCGTAAAGGGTTGACCTTGTACGGTGATATTTAAGAAAGACTCATTTCGATAGCGCGCATACTCATATCCCACACCTACGTTCCATCGGAAACCGTTTTTACGGTAGGTATGTTCCATGCGCAGTTTATTTTCAGCTTCGAACGAAGCATAGTTTTGTAGGAGATTTTCAGGCGTTTCAATTAAGTCTTTGTATCGATAAGCCTCATTATTTAGCATGTTACGCGACACCACTACTGTTTGAATGGATTGCTCACTGAAGTGCTGGTAATTCACTCCAACCGTATAATTCCATTGGCTTTGCATGGGAATGTTACCTAGAAGGAAGTTATTGTACTCGACTTGAGCCGTATCGGTGTTTCCTTCGTTCACCTTTGTGTTCAACGCGAATTGATCGATGGCCCCCAAACCAATGAACGAAATGCGGTTTTTGGCGTTGAGGTTTACGTTGACTTTGTACTGAAAGTCGTTGTATGTAGGTAAAATGGGAAGTTTAAGGGCAGCAAAAAGAAACTGTAAGTAGGACCTTCTTGCGGAAAAGATGAAATTAGCCTTTTTGCCCAATGGACCGTCAAAGGTTAGGGCTGCATCGCTTGAACCCAGTGCAAAATTAGTAATGAGTCCGTCTTCGTTTCCGTCTTTTTGCTTAAAAGCCAGCACGCTGCTGAGACCATTAGCACGGTTGGCAGGAAAAGCACCGGAATAGAAATCCACATCGCTGATGAAGTTTACATTTAACAACCCCACCGGACCACCGCTGGAGCCCTGCGTGGCAAAGTGGTTAATGTTGGGAACTTCAATGCCGTCGAGGTAAAATTTATTTTCACCCGGTGAACCTCCACGGATGATGATGTCGTTTCGAAACGTGGCACGGGAAGCCACTCCGGGAAGGGCGGCAATGACCTTACTAACATCGCGGTTGGCGCCAGGAAGACGCTCTATTTCTGTAGAATTCAAGGACTTCAAAGAAACCGGTGACTCGATGTTGCGAACGAACTTCGGACCTTTAACGACCACCTCATCGGCCTCTTTTCCAGAGAAAACCTCTTCCAAGACCAGGACCAAATTCACGGTACGGGCATTGGTTACGGTAATTTCGTTTTGAAAAGCGGTGTTGTAGCCAATGGAAGACGCTCTAAATGTGTAAACGCCCGGAGGAAGGTTGTTGAATTCAAAACCTCCCACGGAATCGGAGAGCACTCCTTGAGAGAGTTCTACGATGAATACCTTAACCCCCGACAAAGGTTGGTTATTCGCAGCATTCACGGTAAAGCCGCGAACAAGACCTTTTTGACCGTGAGCGAGGAAAATGAACGTTAAAAAAACGCTGGAAATTAAAAAACGCATGAAGAAAATTTATTGAAGCAACAAACTCCAATAAGAATAGTTCATTGCGACCTTATTCCTTCCCGAGCATGTCGTTTTTCAGACTTTCTTGCGCTGGATTCGAACCGAGCCAGATGGCAAAAAGGGCTTTCTTAAACTCTAACCCTGGTATGGTACCTTTAAGCTCGCTGTTTTTGTAAATTTTAGTACCCACTTTCGGAACGTAATCCAGGTAAATTTTATCTTGATCCTTAAACTCTTCGCTCAGGTAGGACATGAATTTCTTCTGCTCATCTGCGGTAGCTTTACCAGAACTGGCATTTTTAAAACCTTCGGTTACCGATTCTTTAAAACGCTCCCGTGTAACCATGCTTGAAACCAAACGAATATGAATTCCCATCTCTTCATCCGCATTGATGATGGTGGAGGCTTCCTTGGACATCTTCTTGAGGTATAAAGCACCTACATACATGTTCATGAAGTACTTTGTTCGAACGCCCGCACCGTTGATTACCACTGGTGTTTCATTAATGGTGGTTTCTGTGAAAAACTCTACACCATGGTAGGTTTTTGTTTTCTTGGTTTGCGACCAAGACATCGTGCTCAAGACAAGAGCAAAAGTGAAAAGAGCAATGGTTTTCATGTTATTATTTTTTCGTAAATATATCAAAAATAATTCCACTTACATTTTCAATGATTTTTTTACCCTGAGAAGTCATAATGGATTCGGGATGAAACTGAACTCCGTACAACAATCGCTCTTCGCACGCCACAGCCATTAGGTTCCCCTCCTCATCCGTTGCAACAATGTACTCCTTAGGGACATTCAATACCGTCCAACTATGGTAGAGCCCTACTTCCATCGGAAATGCTATTCCGTTAAATAGAGTGCATGTGCGGTGGCGGTTTACCTTTAGAGAAATACCATGACGAACGCAGTTTAAATTCGCTAGCGTTCCTCCTAAGTATACGCCAATTCCTTGCATTCCCAAACAAACCCCAAAAACAGGAATGGAGGACTGACAGTAGTTGATAACCTGCATCATGCTGTGAGTCTCTTGCGGTAAGCCAGGACCCGGAGATAAAACAACGGCCGCATAAGTTGAGAGAAAATGCAATGAATCTGACTGAATATCCGCATCACAACGAACGTCAACCTCCAAACCTTCCGTGCGAAAGTAGTGAACCAAATTGTACACAAATGAATCGTAAAAGTCAATGATCAGGATTCGCACAAGGAACAAAAGTCTTAATTTTACAAAGTTATGTTTTTCAAACCCTGAAATGTCGAATACTGTGAAAAAAGCCGTACGAAACCCCAATGCACCCGCACCTATCGGTCCTTATTCGCCCGCAGTGCAAGTGGGCAACCAACTGTTTGTGAGTGGGCATATTCCCCTGGATCCAACCAGTGGAAAACTTGTCACCGAATCCATTGAAAAAGCAACAGAACAAGTATTGACCAATATTTCCCGCTTGCTGGATGCCGCTGGTTTCAGCCTCAACGAGGTAGTCAAATGCAGCATTTTTCTTGCTGACTTTAACGATTTTCAGCGCATGAACGCCGTATATGCTACCTTTTTCGAAGACACCCCCCCTGCCAGAGAAACGGTCCAAGTAAGCCGCCTTCCCATGGATGCGATGATCGAGATTTCTTGCATTGCTGTTAAATCTTGAATTCGGAAAAAAACATAGCGCTCTCGATAATCATTGTAAACTACAATGTAGCGTACTTTTTAGAGCAGTGCTTGAACTCGGTATTTCAATCCAAGGGGATTCATGCTTTTGAGGTCATTGTCGTCGACAACCGCAGCAGCGATAATTCCGTGGCGATGATTCGTCAAAAATTCCCACAAGTTCAGTTAATCATCAATCAAGAAAACCTGGGTTTTTCGAAAGCCAACAATCAAGGCATCGAAATTTCAAAAGGAGAATTTGTGGTGTTGTTGAATCCAGATACTGTGGTGGAAGAGTCCAGTTTCGAAAAAACGTTGGCTGCTTTCCAAAGCGATGCTAAGATTGGAGGCGTCGGAGTTCGAATGGTGGACGGTAAAGGGAAATT
Organism: Flavobacteriales bacterium; assembly: GCA_947500875.1. Lineage (GTDB taxonomy): Bacteria > Bacteroidota > Bacteroidia > Flavobacteriales_D > Crocinitomicaceae > UBA952. Next base: position 105,722 of record CANMUN010000001.1, read on the forward strand.
TCTCCCCGAATCCAAACGCGGATTACCTACTCCATGGGTTGCATTTTATAAAGTTTTCGGATTAGCGGCTTTGTTTCCGCGATCGCGGCGGTTTGGCAAATACCACTTAAGTTATTTCAGCCCGAACGAAAACCACGATGTAGACGTATTGAGTGGCGCCTACATGGGATTGCGTAAATCCGTCTTGGAACAAACCGGATTATTAGATGAAACATTTTTCATGTACGGAGAGGACATTGATTTATCCTACCGGATACAAAAAGCGGGCTTTAAAAACCGCTATTTATCCGAAACCACCATCATTCACTACAAAGGGGAAAGCACCAAAAAAAGTTCCGTGAATTATGTCTTGGTGTTTTACAAAGCCATGATCATTTTTGCGAGGAAGCACTTTTCAAACAACCACGCCTTTTTCTTTTCTTTTCTCATTTATGCAGGGATTGTCGTCAGAGCAGCCGCGGCCTTGGTGCGGCGATTTGCCGTGATCGTATTGCCTACACTAACGAGCAGCCTGATTTCTTTGGCGGGATTATACGCATTAATTTACCCTTGGCAATTGAACGACATTTCGTTTCCTAAATCCGCACTTTATTGGATGATCCCCCTGTATTGGGTAATCTGGGCTTCAAGTAATTTATTGGGTGGAACCTATGACCCTCCTTTCAAACCCATCAAAGTGATTAAATCTACATTTTTTGCAACCTTCGTTATTTTGGTCATCTATGCGCTGCTGCCAAAAACCCTTCAATTTTCGAGGCTTTATATCGTTTTTGGTTCCTTATGGTTTATGCTCTGGATTTTAACGGACCGCTTCTTACGCTACTGGTTGCTCCGCGAATCGAACGGGTGGAATCCACGGGGTAAAACGCGATTTTTGATCGTAGCTGATAAAGAGGAATTTACGCGAATCAAGACCATGATTTTACAGCAATGGAGCGAAGTTGAGTACGTCCATGGGGCCCACCTCAAAGAGCCTTATTTGGAAAGTAAATCGCAAGGCAACACGATGATTGATGAAGGAAATTTCGGGAATTATGATGAAATTATTTTCAGCGCCAAAGACCTTAGTGCTCGAACGATCATTCATTGGATGACCTCCCTTGTGCGCACCAACGTTGATTTTAAAATTGCTCAACCTGAAACCGATTTTATCATCGGTAGCAATTCGATTGAAAAACCGGGTGAATATTATAAAATCAACATCAACAACCTCAGCCGACCCGAAAATCTGAGGTCGAAAAGGTTTTTAGACATCATTACCTGCCTGCTGCTGCTTATGAGCTCGTGGGCCATTGTTTGGTTTTACCGCAGCAAAAAAGGACTGTTTCGCAACATTTACCAAGTACTTGCGTCCCAAAAAACTTGGGTGGGATTTTTTCCAAGCGCCTCCCAATACACGGACCCACTGCTGCCCAGGATCAAAACCGGCGTTTTGCCACCTAGCATTAAACACCCCGAAGTATCCGATGAACTCAAAGACAAACTGAACTTGATATATGCGCGTGATTATTCCGTTTCGTACGACATCAAATTAATCTTAGCCTCGTTATTTCACTTAGACAGGTCATAAAACAATCGATAAAATGAGACATTTTTACTACCTTTGCACCTGAGAAAATGCAGCACTATGGCAGAAATTGAAATCCGCTTACCCAAAATGGGAGAAAGTGTAACGGAAGCGACGATCACGAATTGGCTTAAAAACATCGGTGATACCGTTGCCATGGACGAACCTTTGGTTGAGGTCGCCACGGATAAAGTGGATAACGAACTTCCGTCCGAAGCTGCTGGAGTTCTCATTAAACAACTGTTTCAAAAAGACGAGGTCGCAAAAGTTGGGGATGTCATCGCCATCTTGTCCACCGGCGAAGTTTCAGTAAAGACCGAGCAGAAAGCTCCGGAAGTAAAAACCCCAAGTCCTCCACAGGAAGTCATTCCTGAAACCAACTCAAGTCCTTCCCTTTCGCAAACAACTGCCCCCATTCAGCAACATGCCAATCGTTTTTATTCGCCACTTGTTAAGAGCATTGCTCAACAAGAAGGGCTGAGTCAAGGCGAATTGGACAGCATTGCTGGCACCGGTTCAGAGGGTAGGGTTACTAAAAAAGACCTGTTAGCCTATCTGGAACATCGAGGAAATAACTCCGCAACACCATCTCCCGCCGTTATTCCTGCCCCTGAAAGCGTTTCAGCGCCGAAGCCGGTAGTTCAAGCTGCTGCCGGAGATGAAATCATTGAAATGGACCGCATGAGGAAATTGATTGCGGACCACATGGTAATGTCCAAACACGTATCTCCGCATGTTACGTCGTTTGTGGAGGCTGACGTAACGAATCTTGTCAACTGGAGGAATCGTGTTAAAAAAGAATTCCAGGAGAAAACAGGAGAAAACATCACCTTTACTCCGATATTCATCGAAGCCGTAGTCAGAGCGATACAAGATTTTCCCATGATCAATGTCTCCGTGAACGGCACGACCATTATCAAGAAAAAGGACATCAACATTGGTATGGCAACGGCTCTACCCTCTGGAAATTTAATTGTTCCTGTAATAAAAAATGCGGATCGATTGAATTTGGTTGGCTTAACCAAATCCGTAAACGAACTAGCCAATAATGCGCGAAACAATAAATTAAAACCGGAAGATATTCAAGGAGGCACCTACACCATTACTAACGTTGGTACATTTGGCAATGTCATGGGAACTCCCATCATTAATCAACCGCAAGTGGCGATATTGGCCTTAGGAGCCATTCGTAAAGTTCCTGCCGTCATTGAAACCCCGGAAGGCGACATGATTGCCATTCGGCAGAAAATGTTCCTTTCCCATTCATACGACCACCGTGTTGTGGATGGTGCATTGGGGGGACAATTTGTACGTCGCGTTGCGGATTATTTAGAGCAATTTGACAGTTCTCGAAAAATATAATTAACTTAAGCACAAATTATTACTATGAAATTCTTAAGCCTACTCATCCTTTTAGCTTCCGCAACTGCGTTTGGTCAAATGACCGAGAGCGAAGTACGAAAAATGGTATCCGATGCTGAAGAACCCCAATTGGTTATTCAATGTTCTCGATTTCTACAAGAGAACTTTTATCATTTTGCAGACATCGTTGCGGACAAATTGCTCAAATTAGACCCAAAAAACGGAAATTACAATTACCGAAAAGGATTTATTTTGTTGGGTTTGAACCGTGATCCGGAAACAGCCCTGAAGCATTTAGAATTAGGTTCTGCCAAAACTCAGATTAATTACGACATCTACAATCCACGCGAAACTGCAGCTCCCATCGATGTTTTTTACCATATGGGAGTATGCCATCACCGTTTGGGTAACTTAGAAAAGGCCTTGTTGAATTACAACAAATTCTTAGCCGAAACGCAAAAAAACTCAACGCTTATTCCCAATGCGAAAGTTCGTATCGAACAAGTAGCAGCAGCCAAAAAACTGGGGGGGCAAGCAAAACCTGAGAGCAATGCCCTGTACCCACCCATTAATACCGCATTTAATGACCAAAACGCTATCATTTCTGCGGATGGAAAATCGTTACTCATTTCTTCGGCTCGTGCAAGGGAAAACAATAGCACTTCAGCTTACGTAGAACCTATGTTCAATGTACTTCCCGCTGACATTTACCAATTTTCCAAATCGAAAGAAGGTTGGAGCGACGCAAGCCTATTTCCGATGAATGAGCCAAAAATCGATGAACTCATCAGCTCGGTTAGCACGAACGAACGAAAAGTCCATTATTCCTCATGGAACGACCCCAAGATTTACCTCTCAGAGTTAAGCAACGGTGTTTTTTCCAAAGAAAAAGAAGTTACTATCAACATTGATAACAAAAAGGAAAAAGCAGCTCCTTATAACCTTCAATTCAATGTGAGTTCCGATGGCAATACGGCTTATTTTGTTTCCAATGCCTTGAGTGGAAAAGGAGGTTGGGATATATTCATGGTCGAAAAAACCGGTGAAAATTGGGGTCCCGCCAAAAATTTAGCCATGCTGAATACCTCAGAAGACGAAATGGCTCCGTTCATTTCATTGGACGGTAAGACCCTCTATTTTGCTTCAAACTCCAAAGAAAGCATGGGAGGATTCGATATTTTCAAAGCTACGCGTGACGAAAACGGCATGTGGTCAAAACCGTTAAATGTTGGGGCAAAAGTTAACTCCTTGTCCGATGAAATTTCGTACAGCATGACCGCCAATGGAAAAATGGCCTTTGTTAGTTCCAACCGCATTGGAGGTCAAGGCGGTTACGATGTTTATGCTTTGGGGGTGGAAGAAACACCTTCAGGAACAGCCGTTTTAAACGGTAGAATTGTCAATACCAAGGGAAATCCCATTCCAGAAAACTCCTACATGACGCTCAAATGCACCAATTGCGCTAATACCATGGAAACCGTGTTAACCTCGCGCATGCGCGATGGAGTGTTTGTCTCAGCACTTGAGAAATGTAAAGAATATGAAATTGCTTATTACTACGGACCAGAAACCAAAAAAGCGTTTACCGATAAGTTTAAAACCGGTTGCGACAATGAATTCGAGATGATTGAAAAGAAAATGTTAATCATCGACGAAGACAAAGTCATTATTCCATTCCCAACCTATGAAGTGAAGGGTGTTGTTGTAGATATTACCACCAAGGCCCCCATTGCGGGTGCTACGGTTGCCTTATCCATGGACGGAAAAACCGTCTCTGCGACTTCTGCTTCTAACGGAATGTATTTCTCGAATATCCTCGACAAATACCAGTACGAAGATCATGTTAAAGGAACAGTAAAGGTTACGGCTGATGGATATTTGGCTGCTTCAGCCACCGTAGATGCAGATCTTTTATCGGATTCCGTGGTCACGGTTAATTTCCAACTGGAAGCAACGCAGAAAGGCTTTATCGGAGGGCCGTACTTGGTCAACTATCAGTTTGACCGGTACAATCTTACCGACTATTCAAAAAACAAACTTAAAGACGTGATTAAGGTGATGAACGACAACCCAACCCTTGCCATTGAAATTCGTTCGCATACTGACAGCCGAGGTCCTTCCATCTACAACCAGTGGTTGAGCGACATGCGTGCTAAAACCGCGAAAGAGTACATCCAAAAAAATGTGGTAAATCCTGAACGAATTACTGCAAAAGGTTACGGAGAATCCGAACTCTTAAAGCCTTGCGGTGATGGAGTTTCATGCAACGAGGCAGATCATTTGCAAAATCGAAGAACCGAGTTCATTATCCTTAAATAGTCGAGATGGCTTTATCGTTGGTTCGCCCACTGTGTTTTTTTGACCTTGAAACCACAGGAACCCAAATCACCAAAGACCGCATTGTACAAATCGCTTTTGTAAAATTGCATCCAAATGGTCAGCGTGAAAAGAAATCCTGTTTGATCAATCCGGGCATTTCCATTCCTCCAAACATTGCGGAGATTCATGGCATCACCGACGAAAAAGTTAAAGATGCACTAAAACTTGAAGAAGTTGCCCAGGAGCTCATTGCCTTTGTCGGCGATTCGGATTTAGCGGGATACAATTCCAATAAATTCGACATTCCCTTCATGGTGGAAGAATTTTACCGTGTTGGTCATCCTTTCCCCATGGAAGGCAGAAATTTTGTCGACGTTCAGAACATTTTTCACAAAATGGAACAACGTACCTTAACTGCTGCCTACCAGTTCTATTGCGGGCAAATCATGGAGAACGCTCATGACGCGCTGTACGACACGGAGGTGACCCTTGACGTGTTCCTTGCGCAGTTGAACCGTTACGAACAATTAAGTCATGATATTCCTGCTTTGGCCTCCTTTTCGAGCAACAGTCCAATGGGTGCTGTTGATTTCGCTGGACGTTTAGCTAAAAATGAACGCGGAGCCATTATGTACAATTTTGGAAAGCATAAAGGACGCACCGTAGAAGAGGTGATGCAACTTGAGCCCGGTTATTACGGATGGATGCTGGACGCGGACTTTCCTTTTCAAACCAAGGATTGTTTAAGAGCAGAAGTTGCGCGCTTAAAAGCGCTAAAAGCAGAGGATAAAACCGTCGGTTTTCAAGACAAACTCCAGCAACTTTCGACGAAATTCAAGAAGCCATGAAAATCGTTTGCATTGGCAGAAACTATGCAGAGCATGCCGCAGAAATGAAGGCCGAACTCCCAAGCGCTCCAGTGTTTTTCATGAAACCCGACACGGCACTGTTGCGTGACAATGCGTTTTACCTTCCCTCGTTCACCCAGGATTTGCATTATGAATGCGAGTTGGTCGTGAAAATGGATAAAATGGGAAAGCACATCGATCCGGAATATGCGTCGAATTATTACAGCCATATCAGTTTAGGGATTGATTTTACCGCACGTGACCTTCAAAACCGTTGCAAGGAAAAAGGACTCCCGTGGGAAATGGCCAAGGCTTTTGACAACAGTGCTGTGGTCTCCGACCGCTGGTTGCCCGTAGAAGAATTCCCCCTCGAAAAGGCGCAATTTTCCTTCTATCAAAACGATATCTTGAAACAACAAGCCTCTGGAAGTGAAATGCTCTTTTCCATCGACCAAATACTGGGCTATGTTTCTCAACTCATCACCCTGAAAACGGGAGACTTAATTTTCACCGGAACTCCAGCCGGAGTAGGACCGGTGGCCATTGGCGATGCATTAAAAGGGGTTCTGGAAGGACAGGAAATGTTCCATATCACGGTGAAGTAACTCATTCCTTAACAAATCTTGCCTTGAATCCACTTTCGAGAATCAAAGTATACAAGCCTTGCTGCAAGTGTTCAATATCAAGGACTATTTCCGAAGCCTTACCGGGATTTTCAAG
>CANMUN010000002.1 GCA_947500875.1 Flavobacteriales bacterium
ATATCCAACGAAAAACTGCTGTCCTTTTATGAACTAAAACACCCAACCCTATCTTCGTTATAATATGAAAAAGAAAACCAAAATTTTCGTACTTGACACTTCCGTTTTAATCCATGATCACCACGCCATAACCCACTTTAAGGAACATGATTTAGCCATTCCAATTACCGTTTTAGAGGAGCTGGATAAATTTAAATTAGGCAATGACACCAAGAATTTTTCTGCACGAGAGGTCATTCGATTCATTGATAAATTAGTGGGTAACAAAAACCTGCAGGAGTGGATTGAAATCAATAAAGGGCTAGGCAAATTCAAGGTGGTCATGGATACCGATCCAAAAACCTTGAACGCAGAAAAAATTTATGCTGCAGGAAAAAACGACCACAAAATCATCAATGCCGCCTTACTCGTGCAAGAGGAGTTTCCAGGGCGAACCGTTATTTTGGTTACCAAAGACATAAACTTACGCATCAAGGCAAAAGCCTTAGGGGTTCCCGCGGAAGACTATGAAACGGGCAAAGTATATGAAATCAAGGAAAAACTCGAGCCCAATAACATCGTTGATGGGGTGGACAGCGAGGTGATTCGTGAAATATTCACCCGAGGAGTTACCGAAGAACAAGGCATACTTGGGGACCGCAAAAAAACCAATGGGTACTACATTCTAAAAAACGGAAAAAGTTCATCTTTGGCCTTTTACAATGAAAGTGAAGGCACCTTGGAACGCATCGAAAAGGAATTTGTGTACGGAATAAAACCCAAAAATGCGGAGCAAGCTTTTGCCTTACACGCCTTATTAAATCCCAACATTAAACTGGTAGCGGTTCAAGGAGTGGCAGGAACAGGAAAAACCCTTTTGGCGTTAGCCGCGGCGCTAGAACAGGAAAAGAAATTCAACCAAATCATACTTGCTCGGCCCATTGTGCCGCTTTCCAATAAAGAAATTGGCTTTTTACCAGGGGACGCCAACGACAAAATCAGTCCTTACATGGAGCCCTTGTGGGATAACCTTAAATTCATTAAATCCCAGTACGGCGAAAACGAAAAAAAACACAAAGCCATAAACGAAATGGAGTTGAACAAAAAAATCATTATTACTCCATTGGCTTTCATTCGAGGAAGAAGTTTTTCGAACATTATGTTCATCATCGATGAGGCCCAAAATCTTACACCTCACGAGATTAAAACCATCATTACGCGTGCCGGCGAAAACACGAAGATAATCTTCACGGGAGACGTCCAACAAATCGATACTCCCTACTTGGATGAATACAGTAACGGTTTAGCGTATCTGATTCAGAAAATCAACGGTAAATCGCTGTTCGCTCATGTAAAATTGGAAAAAGGTGAGCGGTCGGAATTGGCGAATTTAGCGAACGAACTCCTATGATAATTGGACCTTTCCACTGTCCACTTTTAACGTTCTTGCGGGGAATTTTTGCACCATTTGAAGGTCGTGGGTTGCCATTAATACGGAGGTGTTCTCTTCCTTGGTTAGGGCAAGTAACAACTCCATGATTTCAGTCGAAGTCTCAACATCTAAATTACCCGTGGGCTCATCAGCTAAAATGATTTTAGGGTCGTTCAACAAGGCGCGTGCAATAGAAACCCTTTGTTGTTCTCCTCCGGATAAACGGTTCGGCATTTGATCTGCCTTCTGTTCGATACCAACCAACTGCAACACACTCATCGCCCTGCTATGGATTTCCGCCTTATTTTTCCACCCCGTAGCTTTCAAAACGAAATACAAATTTTGAATTACGGTTCGGTCCATTAACAACTGAAAATCTTGAAACACGATGCCCATTTTTCTTCTTAAAAAAGGAATTTCCTTCTTCCTGAGATCATTTAACGAGTAGCCCGCAACGGATCCCGTACCCTGCGTTAAGGGTAATTCTCCGTACAATGTTTTGAGTAAGGAACTCTTACCGCTGCCCGTTTTACCAATAAGATAAACGAATTCAGCAGGATCAATGCTAAAATTAACCTCGCTTAACACCACAGCCCCACCTTGTTCTATGGTCGCATTTGAAAGTTCTATGATTTTTTCCACCGATTTTTTTCACAAAGATGCTGAACAGGATAAAGCGTGTTTGCGCTTTCTTGAAATATATCTTAACACGGTTGCGTGAAAAACTTTTAACCTTTTGGAGCCCTTACCGTTGGGTGTATTATACTTTTGTTGTATGATGCGAAATCTGCTTTTTTCATGGATTACCTTGAGCTTTTTTGTGGTTCATTTTGCCCAAGAAACGCAGAAGACCCTTTCTCCCTACAGCACTTATTATCGAGGAGTAGAATTATTCGAAAAAGAACAGTATACCGCTGCAAGAATTGAATTCGACCTTTTTTTATTGCAAAACTTAGATCGAAACGACCCCTTTGTGGTCAATGGATATTATTATCGGGGCATGTCGGCATTGCACGTTTACAACGATGATGCAATCCCGTTATTGGAATCCTTCATCCGGGATTATCCTGAAAACACTTATCAAAACCAAATTCAATTCGAAATAGCCAACTACTATTTTCAAAAAGAAGATTACGAGAACGCTTCCGCGTATTATTTAAAAACCGAAAGCCAATCCTTGGACTCCTCGGACCAAGAGCGCTATTTTTTTAAAAAAGGATACAGCTGCTACCAGCAAAACTTAAAAGCGGAAGCCATTGCGGCTTTTAAACCGATTAAAGATTCTCAAGGACCTTATGGAATGATAAGCCTTTACTATTTTGCTCATCTCAATTACCTTACTGGGAATTTAGACATCGCTAAAACTGGATTTCATCGGTTGAAACATGCGACGGATTTCAAAACTATTGCTCCATATTACATCGTTCAAATTAACCATAAACAACAGAATTACGACAGCGTGATCGCTTATGCTCCAAGCGTTTTAGATACTGCTGATTTGGGAAACTACAACGATATTCTTCATCTTCTCGGGGATTCGTATTACAAGACGGAGCGTTTTAAAGAAGCCTCTACCTATCTTAAGCAGTACAACGATAAAACAAAAACTTCACGGGCTGAAGATTATCAATTAGGCGACGCCCTCATGAAATCAGGCGATCCTGAAACGGCAATCCTTTACCTCGAGCGGGCAGCGCGAATGGATGACAGTTTGGGACAAACCGCCATGTATGAGATCGGAAGCTGTTATCTAAAAAACGACAAATTACTTCCTGCGCGCAACGCCTTTGAAAAAGCATCGACCATGAAAACCCTGGGGAATGTCGCAGAAGATGCCTTATATCAATTTGCGGTAATCTCCTTTAAAATCGACATTAATCCCTACGATGAGTCGGTACGCGCATTTGAACAATACCTGAATAAGTACCCCAACTCTTCCCGTAAAAACGATATCTTCCAGTACCTGGTTAACGTTTATGCTTCCACAAGTAATTACGAGAAAGCCCTAGCTTCCCTCAATAAAATTCCGAACAAAGACCAGCAATTAAAAAGCGTTTACCAAACCGTTGCCTTTAATTTAGGGGTTGATTTGTTTCAAAAAGGGTTAATAGATTCCGCTTACTCCGTTATGAATTTGGTTGAAAAACACCAAGAAGAACCAGAGTTAATTGCTAAATCGCGTTTTTGGCGCGCGGATATTTTATTTAGAAAAGGGAAGTTTCAGGAGAGCATTAAAGAATTCAAACGATTTCTCAGTTCCCCCTCCGTAAACCTGTTAGAAGAAAAAAACGATGCCTATTATTCAATGGGTTACGCATACCTTTCGTTGGATCAGTTATCCGATGCCATGGAGTATTTCGGTATTTATTGCCAATCCGATACTAAAAATGCTGAAAAACACCTGGATGCGCTTTTCCAATTAGCCGACGGAAATTACCAACAGGGAAAAGACGAACAAGCCATCCTTTACTATAAAAAAATTATTGCGTTAAATTCAGACCTCACGGACCGAGCCTTGTTTTACTTGGCAAAATCTTACGGTTATAACAAACAAGCGGCTCTAAAAATAAGCACCCTCGAATCCTTGCTTTCAACTTATCCCAACTCAAAATACGTTCAAAACGCGACCTATGAACTGGCCATGAGTTTTAAATCGCAATCCGAATTCAACAAAGCCTACGCTTATTTTGAAAAATACCTTGATCAATATCCCCAATCACCTAAACGGGTTAATTGCCGGATCGAAATGGCAGATATTTACTATAAACAAGGAAATTATGAGCTTTCCGAAGGCGCTTATCGGTCCATATTAATGGAATACGGTAACAAACCCGACATCTGTGCGGTGGCTGCTAAAGGTTTAATGGACGTATACCTGACCCTTAAAAAACCTGAATCCGCCGAACAAGTGGCCAACGAATACGATTGTGCCGGTTTATCTTCCGATGAAAAAGAAAACTTATACTACAATCCTGCTTTACAAAGTTATGTGGACAGCAATTACCGGGATGCTATTCCAAAATTCAACCAGTATTTAACAAAATTTCCTCAGGGGAAATTCGCCTACGACGCTCATTTTTACCTTGCGAACTGCTTTTTAAGAACCCAAGATACCGCACAAGCCGTGCCGCATTACGAAACGTATCTATCGGGACCTGTTTCAAATTATTTCGAGCCTGTTTCCCTTCGACTTGCGGCATATTTTTACGAAAACAAAGAATTCACTCAAGCGAACACTTACTACCAATTACTGGAGAAGCATGCGGCTAAACCCAACAACATTAATGCCGCTAAATTGGGAATCATGCGCTGCTCCTTTCTTCTAGAAAACCATGAAAAGGCAAAAGAATATGCGCAGCAAGTTAGGATGACACCAGGGCTTGCACAAAACCTGAAAATCGAAGCTGAATACGCTTACGGAATGAGCGCATATTATCTGAAGGATTATACTTCAAGTTCCCCATCGTTGCGCTGGATTGTTAAAAACACCACCACAGTTAAAGCTTCTGAAGCAAAATATGCATTGGCAAATATTCAATTTTCTAACTTGAACATGGATTCCTGTATTATCCTTGTAAAGGAACTCGTGAAAATGAAACCAAGCTATAATTATTGGGTTGCGAAAGGACTTATTCTTCAAACAAAAGCACTGATAGAGCAAGAAAATTATGTTGAGGCAGATCAAACGATTACCTCGGTTATTGATTTCTACCCCGCCAAAGAAGAAGATGGTGTGCTGGAGGAAGCAAAAGAGGTAAAACAAACGTTGGATGCCTTAATGAATCCGCAAAAACCGGAAGAGGAAAACCTTCAAAAAACCCTTGAAATTAAACCTGAATAACATGCGATTACTCGTCTTAACGATTGTATTTTTTGGGGTTTCCTTCGTTTTTGCCCAATCGGATGTGTTCGAAACCGATGGAAAAGGAAACCGAGATATCGAGCGCAGTAGCAGGATCCCGTCTTCCCCGAAAATCGTCGATAACATTCCTGTAAACAAAGTCACCAGCCGGCCCCTTTTAGAATTAAACCAACGCATTGTTGTTCGTACCGATACCATCGAAGCTGCAACCATTGAAACAGAGCAAATGCTGAATAAATTCTATCCTTTTTACGTCAAGGCAGGAATGGGTTCGGCTTTAATGCCCTTTGCGGAATTGTATGTGAATTCCACAAGGTCTCGCAACAGCTATTACGGGTTTCACGCGAAACATATGAGCTTCTTTGGAACCATTAAAGACCGAGAAAATCAACGCTATGCCCCTGCAGGATTCGATAAAACCTCCTTGCTTGGGACTTTTGAAACCTTTCAGCGTTCATATTCGCTTTTGGGTCAACTGCACTACCTCAACCATGGCTTTCATTATTACGGTTTAACTCAAGAAAATGCTAATGCCGATTCTTTGGCGCAACGCTATCAAACCATTGATGCAAAATTGGTCCTTGATACCCATCCTATGGATACCGCTCGTTTCAACGTTCGTACCACCGCAAACTTTCGTTACACCTCCACCGGAGCACCTTATCTTGACAGTTTAAAGGACTGGAAAGCCAAGGAACAAGCATTCAATTTGAACATGTTGGGCTATTATACAACAGAGAAAAACACCTTTCATGGCTTATTGGGTCTTAGGTATAACGGTTATGCTTACGGTATTTTGGATTCCATTTTAATGCTGTCGGACAGCGGTTTACTTCGTAAAAACCCGATTTTTGATGTTCAACCGGGTGTAAAAAGCTATTTACTCAACCAGCGACTGTTCGTTGACGCAGGTTTTGCCGTGAGCATAGATGGAGGCAACTCAACAAAAGCTTATTTTTTTCCGAAGGTTTATGCTCAATATGCTTTTGCTCAAAATTCTTTCGTTCCTTTTTTGAGCATTGGAGGACAGATTACACAAAATTCACTCTATTCCTTGTACACCTTGAATCCCTATATCAACCCGAACGTGTTGATTCAAAATGAAATTAATCCTTACGACATTCAATTGGGTTTTAAAGCAAAGATGGGCAAGAATTTCCATGGTGGTCTTAGCGCAAACTTTTTAAAAGTCAACAACCGCGCATTTTTTGTTACGGACACCTTGATGTCTTCGGGTAATCGATTCGATTTAGTTTACGACTCCTTGAATCACACGAAACTTGAAGGAAAACTGACCTATCAGTCCGGATCCAAACTCAACGTCAATCTTATTGCCCGCTACCATAGTTACGAGATGTTGAACGAGGCAAGAGCTTGGAATTTACCCAACGTTGAGGTTATACTCGGAGGAGCATATAATTTATTCGACAAACTTTTGGTTAAAGCAGACTTAACTTTGGCGATGAATCGATTCGCAAAAGTAGAGGCTTCAACGCCTAATGCCCTTTTCGAAAACAACCAACACTTCATTAATCTTGGGAGCATAATTGATGCCAATTTAGGTATTGAATACCGCTACAACAAGCGTTTATCGGGCTTCTTACAAATAACGAACCTTGCGGCTCAACGTTATCTTACGTTTTATAATTATCCGGTAATTCCTATCCAAGTTTTAGCTGGAATCACGTGTAAATTTTAGCTTTTATTATTAGGCTTCATGTTGAAATAACATGAAAAAAATACTTTTGTGGTGTCTATTTCGTTAAAAGCCAAAAACTTAACCATGAAATTCCCGCTTTTTATTTTACTGCTTGTAACCACAACCCTTTTTGCTCAAACTTCGTTCACGTCACTCTACCTACAATACCCTTCTGTGCCGAAAGGTTTCGTTGAGGCATATGCATTCACCCATACCCGAATGCACGCGTTGGCGAAAAGTGAACCCTCATCATGCTCCAACATTCCCCAACCCTTCGGGATTCTTGGATTATTCGATGAAGGAAATCACTATTTTATCGAGAATGCGAAGAAAATAAGCCAGCTTTCGGGAATAAGCGTTCAAACCATGAAAGCTTCCGAAGAACAACAACTCGCTGCCTTTGCCAAAACCTGTGAAATCCTCATACAACATCCGATTAACCAAGAACTATCCGAGGGAGAAACAATCTATCAATTGATGGCGCAATTGAGCGAAATCCCGAGATCCAACGCAGGAAACCTCTACGCTTTTGAATCTTCCGTTTTTGCCATATTTCAATTTTTACAAGACGAAGAAATGGCGGCTAACTACCATTTTCCGCAACGCAGTTTCGACTTAAAACACATCTTTGGGGATGAAAATTACGAGGTTTTAAGCTCAAGCCACATTCAACTTCAACCCAATCGCGTGGAATCCCAGAACGGCGCGGTCTACAACTCAAGCATTGCTTCCATAAAGTCTGCCGATTATGGCCCTGCACTATGGAACCCTGCCCCCAATTGCAATTTCAGCTCTCGTAACGGAACGGCGATTTCGGCCGTTACCATCCATACCGTTCAGGGATCGTATTCCGGAGCCATCTCCTGGGGTTTAAATTGCAATGCCCAGGTTTCGTATCACTACGTAATTCGCAGTTCTGATGGACAAGTGACCCAAATGGTCCTCGAATCCAATAAAGCTTGGCATGTTGGTACGGCTAATCCCTACACCATTGGAATTGAACACGAGGGTTACGTTTCGAACGCAGCGTGGTACACCAACGCCATGTACCAATCTTCGGCAAATTTGGTTAAAGAAATCACCCAGAGCGGTTATGGAATCAACCCTTTAAGGACCTATGACGGTACGAGCAGTTCAAGCGGTCAAGTCCTTGGAGACTGCCTTAAAATCAAAGGACATCAACATTACGCAAACCAAACCCACACCGATCCTGGAATTAACTGGAATTGGCCCAAGTACTACCTGCTCATTAACAACAACTACACTCCTACCGTGATTACCAACGCCTCAGGAAACCTCTATGATTCTGGCGGAGCCAACGGAAACTACGGCAACGACGAACGAAAAGTTTGGGTCATTCAACCCAGCAATGCGGCGTCCGTTCAGCTTACGTTTAGTGCGTTTAATACACAGACAGGAAAGGACAAAGTGTTAATTTACGATGGGGCTTCCACGAATGCTCCATTGATCGGAAGTTATAGCGGAACAACCCTTCCTCCGGTCATTCAATCGACGAATCCTGCGCTCACCCTTGAATTTCGTTCCGATTGCGGTACAACCCAAAGCGGTTGGTCCGCCTCGTATACCTCCAATGCGCAACTCAACGATGTTACCCCACCGATAAGTTCCGCATTGCTTCCATTGGCTTGGCATACGCAAGACTTTACGGCAGGACTGGTTTCCACCGACCCCGCTTCAGGTGTTGCGTATTCCTTCTATAATGTATCCTCTCGTTCCAATGCCAACAACCCCAAGTATTCCAACAAAAGTTATGGTTTCTTTCGGGAAGAATTTTCCGGAACCGCTTTTCAATGGACCAATCAAACCGGCAGTTTTCAAATTGGGAATGGCATTTTTAGCATGAATGACGCTTCACAAAACAACTCCAACGCTTATGCACAACTCACTCAAAATCAACAAGAAACCTATTTATATACTTGGAGGCAAAGGATTACTTCTACCAACGCCAATCAAAGAGCAGGCATGCATTTCTTTTGCAGCGACCCCACCCTTGCCAACCGGGGAAATTCCTATTTTGTTTTCTTCCGCGAAGAAACGGATAAAGTACAAATTTACGAAGTCAACAACGATGTTTTCACGATGCAATACGAGGCGCCGATCACCCTTGTTCCCAACCAATGGTATACGGTAAAAGTCATCTATTCCCACAGTTCTGGTAACATTGTGGTTTACGTGAACAACGACTTAGTCGCCACATGGCATGATAATTCTCCCCTTGCTCAAGGAAATTCCATTTCTCTTCGTTCAGGAGCTTGTACGGTTGATTTTGACAATATTTTTGTCTATCAATCGCATGCTAATCAAGAACTGGTGAGTGTTGGTCCCAATAAAGAAATTGAACACCAAAGCGATCAACAACAACCTTCCGGGGTCATTCGAATGATTGCTATGGATTCTTCCAGTAATTGGTCAAACGCCAGCGAACAAACCGTTCAAGTGGACTGGACTGCTCCGGTTTTTACCGCCTGCAACGATGGTCCAAGCAATGATATCGATAGTTTTTACACTGCCGCTTTGAAAACCAATTGGTCGTCCAATGATCCACATTCCGGTGTATCTTACTATGAACTATCCCTTGGTACCTCCGTTGGAAACACTTCTGTCTTGAATTGGATGAACATGAGTACAAGCACGAGCTACACGTACAACTTGACAAGTCCTATTAATGGCACCGTTTATTTCGGAAATGTCAAATCCACCAACACCGCGGGATTAACGGGAACGCAAAGCACCGACGGTCAGAAATACCTGTCACAAGCCAACATGTTGTTACCCGAATCACCCAACCCACTAGCACAAATTTTGGTTTATCCTAATCCCAACAACGGTCAACAACTCCATTTGACAAACCTTCCTTTTCCTGTCGGGATTCAACTCTACGACGCGCAAGGAAAACTCATACTCAGCAAAGAACCTGGACTTCACAATCTTCTTGATACAAACATAGCCCAAGGAGTTTACAACTTACAACTTTCAGGAGAAGGAGCTCAATTGAATTTGCGTTTAGTGGTTCAATAAGGTTCGAAATGCTCCAAAATTTTGTCGGCCAATACCGCACTCAATTTGAAGTAACTTTCGTGGGTCCAACCTCCAACATGGGGAGTAAGAATAACGCGGTTAGATTGGATTAAATAATCCAACACTTCTGAAGCATCATTGCTCCTCATGCTTTCAAAGTCTTTGGATTCATATTCAAGTACATCTAATCCCGCCCCCTTTATTTTACCGCTTTTAAGTGCTTCCACCAATGTAAAGGTGCGCACAATTTTGCCGCGAGAAAGGTTCAAAAAATAGATTGATTTAGTGAACCTATGGATAAACGCGTCATCCACTAGATCGATGGTTTCTTTATTTTGAGGAATATGTAAGGAAAGAACATCGACTTGCTCGTGAATGGCTTCCATCGTACTTTCTTGAACTTGACCATCCCCAAAACCGGTGAGGTATTTATCGTACACCAAGACTTTGACATCAAAACCCTTCAATAATTTGGCAAAAGCCCTACCGTTGTTACCGTATCCAATAATTCCTACGGTTTTCCTACTTAATTCTTCTCCTCGGTTTTCTTCTCGGCGCCAGACTCCTTGTTGAATGTGTTCTTGGGCTTGGGGAAATTTGTTGAGTAGCGCCAGCAACATACCCAAAGCGTGCTCCGCAACAGCAAGACGGTTTCCCTCTGGAGAATTGAACATTGGAATACTTCGTGCTTTACAATACCGTTGGTCAATATTCTCCAGTCCCGAACCAGAACGCGCAATGAATTTTAAATTAGGAAAATGCTGCAATACCGTTTCGCTTAAGAAAAAACGTGCCCGAACAACGATGCCCTCTACTTCGGATCCTAAGGATATAAAATCCTCCAGGCTCATCGAAGTAGCATCGACACAATGGAACCCTCTTTTGGTTAAACGCTCTTGTAACACTTCATGGACTGTATCCACAAAAAACACCTTCATGTTGGATTTTTCATAAAAGTAGCAAAAAAACGGCCTTCATAATTGACGGCTATCGATCGTTCTTAAGATAATCAATGTATTTTTATGTCTCAAGTATTTTAACCCCTTTAAAACGCATTAAAACGCATTTTTACCTTCCTAAATAGATCAAAAGAACGGAAATATCGCTCGGGGAGACTCCAGAGATGCGCGATGCTTGTCCGATGGTAATGGGTTGTACCTCGGACAATTTTTCAACCGCTTCGCTGCTCAAACTTTTCAATTGACGGTAATTCAAATCGGAGGGAATACTAACTCTTTCAAGGCGAAGCATTTTTGCCGCATTTTCTTCTTCACGATCGATATAACCTTCGTACTTGAGTTGAATCTCTGCTTGCACTCTTACCTCTTGGTTCAATTGCCGATCCTTTAGGTAATTATATAATTCAATATTACATTTTTCCAACATGGATAAATCAACACCTGGTCGAGTAATGAGCGATGCTGCTTTCATTTGTTGGGAAATGGGCGCTGAGTCTACGGCCGTTAAATCATCATTGACCTCGGTTGGAGTGATACCAATGGTTCGAAGCGCTTTCTTTAATTGTTGGATTTCTTCTTCTTTCTGTTCTACTTTCCTGCGCTGCTCATTGGTCAACAAACCTAAATCCGATGCTTTGATCGACAGGCGCAAATCGGCATTATCTTGCCGCAGCAGGATGCGATATTCCGCTCGACTAGTGAACATTCGGTACGGCTCGTTGGTGCCTTTGGTAACCAGATCATCAATTAGCACCCCGATGTATGCTTCGCTTCTTTGCAGGATAAAAGGCTCTCGTTCGTTGATTTTCAAATGTGCGTTTATACCCGCCATTAGTCCTTGACATGCCGCTTCTTCATAACCTGTTGTACCGTTGATTTGACCGGCAAAATACAATCCTTCAATGCGTTTTGTTTCAAGGGTATGTTTTAATTGCGTTGGTGGAAAATAATCGTATTCGATGGCATAGCCGGGTCGAAACAATTTAGCCTTCTCAAAACCCGGTATGGACTTGATCGCTTTAACTTGTACATCTTCTGGTAAAGAGGTACTGAAACCGTTAACGTAAATTTCAACCGTATTCCAACCTTCTGGTTCAACGAAAATTTGATGTCTATCGCGGTCAGCAAAACGATTTATTTTATCTTCAATGCTTGGACAATAACGCGGACCGGTACTTTGGATGGCTCCATTAAACATGGGAGATCGATTAAATCCGGTTCTAAGAAGATCGTGGGTTTCAGGATTGGTATAGGTAATATAGCACGGCAACTGCCGGGTTAATGCTTGGGTATTCCAAAAACTGAATTTACTGGGATGTTCGTCTCCAGGTTGAGGTTCCATTAATGAATAATCCAAGGAACGACCATCCACCCTCGGAGGGGTTCCGGTTTTCATCCTACCCGATTCAAATCCTAAGCCAATTAAGTCCTCTGTAATGCCCGTAGAAGCTTTTTCACCAACCCTACCGCCTCCGAATTGCTTTTCGCCTAAATGAATAATACCGTTTAAAAATGTACCATTGGTTAGGATAACTGCCTTTGCAAATATATTGATGCCCAAGCTTGTTTTTACACCTACAACTTTTCCCCCTTCAACAATGACACCCGTACCCATATCCTGCCAAAAATCCACCATTGGATTCTGTTCTAACAAGAAACGCCACTCAGCGGCAAACATCATGCGGTCGTTTTGAGTACGAGGTGACCACATGGCAGGCCCTTTAGAGCAATTCAGCATCCGAAATTGAAGCGCGCTTTTATCGCTTACTATTCCCGATCCTCCTCCTAACGCGTCTATTTCTCGAACGATTTGTCCTTTGGCAACGCCGCCCATTGCAGGATTACAACTCATTTGTGCAATGGTATTCATGTTCATAGTGAGTAATAAAACCCGGCTCCCCATCTTTCCTGCGGCATAAGCAGCCTCGCATCCAGCATGACCTCCACCAACCACAATTACATCATACGTATCAAGCATTTCTTTCAGTGTTTCACGTGAAACAATTTTGTTAGATAGTAGTTTTCTTTGCTTCTCATCGTTCTTATTTCTTCTTGGTTTTTATCATTGTACCCGAGCAAATGCAACAAACCATGGTACACAACACGATGCAATTCCTCATCGAACGACACTTTTTCCACGCTTGAATTCTCTCGTACGCGATCTATAGAGATGAATAAGTCACCAGCGACATAGGTTTCCGTAGAATAATCGAAGGTAATGATATCCGTGTAATAATCATGCTTAAGATGTTCTTGATTTAGGGTAAATAATTCCTCATCTGAACAAAAAATTAAGGTTACATCTCCTAATTCCTTGCCTTCTTCCATAATTATTAACGGCAATGATCCTTCCAAAGAATCCAAAGGTAGATGCTCGTATTCTTTCGAATAAAAGGAAAAAGAAATCATCGGTTAAAACAAATCGTCACCACGGATCCACCCTCTTCAAAGATTAAGTTATCTGAAAGGCTTTTCATTAAAAATACCCCTCTCCCGTTCTCTTTTAATAAATTTTCTGGTGCCGTGGGATCCGGTATTGCTTCAGGATCAAAACCCGCCCCTTGATCTTTAATTTTAAAACAAATCCAAGACTCATTGTTTAACACAGCCACCTCAACACTACGAGTTGCGTCACCACCATTACCATGCACGATAGCATTATTTACACCTTCTGTAACCGATATCAATATATTACCAAATAAATCCTCGGAAATATTTAAATCGGCGCATGCCTTTTCTATAAGATGTTCCACATCTGAAATCGATGCTGGTACTGAAGGCAACTTGACCTCGTATATACAGGTTAGGTCTAAATTCATAACGTTCTATTTATTGAACCATATTAAAATAACTTTCAGCCTTACTTCTAAAATACTGATTAAAAGAGGGATCCACAACATTGATCATTTCAACCTGTTTTACCGACTGCTTCTTGTACTCTTTTAATTCAATAAGGTTACTTGTATTTTGATCTTTTCCAGATTTGGATTCCCGCTTTTCCTCATAACCGCGTTCCATTATAGCTTTTTCGCTTTCTAATAACCTCGTTAGAATGTCTTGCTGGCGTTTAACCATGTCCTTATCAATCCGTTGATTGATGAGTTCGCGCTCCTGTTCTTCCAATTCTTTTAATAAAGGATTCAACTGATTGCCGCTGCCTTTACCGTCTTTGTTTAATTCATTTTTTAACTGTTCCAACTTTTGACGAATTGCGGTTTGCTCTGCTGCCATTTTTGCAATTTCTTTGTTCCCCAACCCTAACATGTTCATGCCTTGAGTACCCGGTTTCATTCCAGGATTGTTTCCCTCTTTATCTCCCGGTTTATCTCCACCAGGACTTTGACCCTTTTGCATCCTCTCCAATTGCTTCTTAAGCATTTCTTTCATATCACCCGTCGACATACTTCCCGGCTTCGGCTTACCACTTCCAGGTTTACTACAACTACCGTTACTAGGCATGCTGCTTTGAGCTTGTGCCTGCATTTGCTGCAATGCCTCATTTAACAGCAGTGCAAGATTATTATAAGCCGTCATTACCTGCTGCTCATTGCTGACTATATCTTGCTTTCTATGGTCATCAATGGCCTCGATGGCTGATTCTTGGGAAAACGCTATGTCGTTCAACTCTTTATCAATAAAGCTTGCTACTTTCGGCTGACGCTTTGCCAAGGCTAAAAGGCTGTCACGAACCGTTCCTGTCTCTCGATTGATCCGTAGTTGTTCTCTGCCCAATTTCCGGTATTTGGGGTCGGAAAAGTTTACCCGGTTAAACTCTTCGATTAAAGACTCCTGATCAAAACTCAGCACCATCAAACTCTCCAAAATCTGCCGTAGCATTTCCATATCCTCCTCGGCTTGCTGTTGGTTACTCGCTTGCTGTTGCTGGTTTAACTGCTCTGCCAACTGCTCCATTTGATCACCGGCTTGCTTCTGAGCATCTTTTGCTTTACTTTTTTTATTATTTCCTAAATCTTCTTTTGCGTTATTCAGTTGATTATCAATAGATTGCTCTAACTCCTTGGTATTCTCTAGATTAAGCGGATCCATGAGTTCTTTGTTCAGTTCTTTGGTGTTTTCCAATTTTTTTTGAATTGAATCGAATTGCTGATTAATCTCATCTTGTTTCTTCAATAATTCTTCCTTGCTTAACGACTTTTCATCCATCTCCTTGCGCAGTTCTTCTTGAAGTTTAGCCGTTTCTTTCAACTCTTTTTCGATATCGTCGATGCGTTCATTGACTTGCAACTTCTTTAACATTTCCAAGGTCCTATCCAATTGCTTGGTCATATTCTCCGAAGATTGGTCGAGTTTGTCAACCTCCTTCTTTAACTCCATGTCAGCGCGGTCATTGAACATTTTTTCAATTTCTTCCAAAAGCTTTTTTAATTCATCGTCCATGACCTCCTCCAACAATTTTTGAATCATCTCTTGTTTTTCTAACAATTCTTTATCAATTTCAGAGAGTTGATTCTTATCTTGAGTAGACTGCTCCAACTGCTCCTTTATCCTTTCCAATTCGCTACTTAACGCTTTCTGTTCTTCTTTTAATTGCTGAATTTGTTGTTTATTATTCCAGTCTTTGGTTTGACTGTTGTTTAAATCTTTTTTCAATTTATCTACGTTGCGTTCAAAAGCCTTGGTCTTTTCAATCACCTTTTCGATATCCTTAGAAGTTTTTGCTTGATCTGCTTCGCGTTCCTTATTCAACTCTTGTAAATCAGGCAATGCGTATTGTCCAATAAAACTCCTCGTAGATTTATGGCCGTTCACCCCATCGTTGTCGGAAACCGTAAAGAAATACTCTATTTTATCTTCCAACTGAACTGATTCACGTCGAAAATCAACGGCAAAAGTAAAAGCACTCTTAGATCCAGGAGTAAACCCTACAGGCAGTACGGCAGACTTTACTTCTTTTCCTTTGCGAATAATTTTATACATAAACTTCAACGAGGAAAGACCGTAATCATCGCTGATTTGACCGTTGAAATACTTTACTCCTTCTTGAATCGAATCCGATTGTTCATTCAGCAGTATTTGTGGGTAAGTATCCTTTACAACATTAATCCTAAACTTTGTTGAATCCAACCTATTGTTAAATTTATTGATTAAAAACAAGGCTAAATCCCCTGAATTACGGACCTTATGGGCCAACTTAAAATGTTCACTGTTAAAACGATGCGTATTGCCAAAGCATTTAATTTTCAAAGCTTTTACATTCGTTGCACCACCGCTCCAGGTTAATTGCGTACCTTCAGGAACCGTGATATCCGCAGCGTTCTGAATGATCTCGTTCTTTTTACTTAAATAACTCGGATAAATGGCCTGCAGAGTAATTTTTCCAAGGACGCTTTTTCCTGTTACGTGGTATTCAAAGGATTTACTTTGATAACCGTTCGCTTCAAAGTAGAACTTACCTGAAGTATTGACTTTAATGAGGGTAAAATCAAAACGGTTCTTTAAAGAACGGTTCATTAAAAATTTACCTTGATCGGTAACTAAATACACTTTATCCGGTATTCGTTCTCCCTTCAAAGAGACACTCACAGGAATATCAGTACCTTCTTCCACTGTATATTCACCCGCTTTCACCGAAAAATAAAACGGTAAAAACTCCTTATCAAACCTCACTATTCGATAACTTCCTTGAGTTAAAATTGCCGGAATAAAAACCAGCAATAAAATCAAGGTAAACAATGAAGGTAATACGTATTTCAAGTACTTTCGATTCACACTAAAATCAATGGCTTCTGTGAACCTAAAAATCTTTAATTGATCGGTTTTTTGAGCTATAGAAGCTAACAACAATTCATTCGAGTTGTCAAAACCACTTTGCTCCTGGTGTAACTGTAAGGTATTGGTTAAACGGTCAGCGATTTCAGGGAACATCTGGCCGATAAGAAAACTTGCCTCTAAATGAGATTTTCGATTAATGACTCCCTTGGATTGGAGTAAAGGGTAAAAAAACCACCTGAATAAAACGTATATGTTAGAGCAAAGAAAAAAACATAAAAAGAACAACCTTACCCATTGATGTAAATCCAGGAAATATGCTAAACTTGAAAACATCAAGTAGGAAAAAAACAAAAGGGCTAAAAAAATTAGCAAACCCCGTATTGACTGATTTAAATAAAATTTATTTAAAAATCGATCAATTTCCTTTTCGAGGTATGCAATGTTGGAATTTGAGTCGGACATATTCTTGGTAAAAATAAGGAATAGCAGCTATTTTCAAAATCAAAATCAATCAACAAAACTTAAAATTGTATTTATATTCTTTTTTTAAAGAAAATTTATTCTTTTTATTAAGGTTGTTCATTTGTTGATAACGTCTTTTTGAGGTTAACGGTGTTCATTTAATAAACGTTATTTGCACAGTTTGTTAACATAATTCACACCAAAATCCTTTGTTGAATCAATGATAACTCAATTCAATGAACATATGTGTATAGATTCCTAAAAAAAAGAGTGCATTGTGAATACTAACATGATAAAAACATGATAACTCACCCTTTCTTTTAAACGTCATGTAAAATTATTTTTGAATTAGCATTTATATTGGATTTGAACCCCCTGAGTTTTTATCTTTTATTAAATGTAATTAACAAGGGAATGAACAAGTTATTAAAACCATAACTTTGTTAAAAAAACAATGAACCTTAGTATTGGATCCGATCATGCAGGCTATGCTTTAAAATCAACACTGATTCCTTGGCTTGAATCCATGGGACATATAGTAGCAGATAAGGGTTGCCATAGCGAAGAAAGCATCGATTATCCTGATTATGGACATCCTGTAGCGTCCGACGTAGAATCCAATACCGCTAATGTAGGAATTTTAATTTGCGGTTCTGGAAACGGTATCAGTATGACCGCTAATAAGCATCAAGGAATCCGATGCGCCTTATGCTGGACTCCAGAAATTTCAGCCTTAGCAAGACAGCATAACGATGCGAATATTGTAGCCCTTCCTGCTCGATTTATTGACCTTGCTACCGCTAAGCAGATTGTTGAAACCTTTCTAACGACCGATTTTGAAGGTGGAAGGCACGCCAACCGCGTTGCAAAGATTGCTTGTCATTAAATTCTGAACAATACCGAACTTATTCGATCAGCTTTTAGAAAACCAGTCTTTGTAAGCCGATAAACGTTGTTTTCATACGTTAAGTCACCGTTTTTTATAAGGAGCTCTATTTCTTTCTTTTCTTGTGTACTTAGGTTACCGAAACGCTCAATAGCATCAAGGCTGACACCTTCCAATGTTCTTAAGCCCGTTAGCCAAAGTTCGTTCCACCGGTTTTCATCGGTTAATTCTTCGGTATCAAACCAATCCAATTGCTTCATGTATTGCGCATTGTTCGCAACATTCCAGCGGCGGATATATTTTCCATCGTATGAATGAGCGCCAGGTCCAATACCTAAGTAGGGAAATCCTTTCCAGTAATTTTTGTTATGAAGCGCATAAGCTTTATTTCGGGCATAATTTGAGACTTCGTATTGTTCAAATCCACGTTCTATTAACCGTTGTTGGACTTCAAAATAATGTTCCACTTGTTGATGTTCGTTGATTAAAGGCGCTCCAGATTTTTTCTCGGTATGGGATAGTAAGGTTTTATTTTCCAAGGTTAAAGCATAGGCAGAAACATGATTGATAAAAGGTTTTTCGGTCATTTCTGCCATAACTTGTAGGTCTTGGAGCGTTTGATCAGGAACCCCGTAAATCAAATCGATGGAACATTTAAAAGAAAAATTTTGAAGCAGTTCCATGTTTTTCCAAACATCTTTTGCCGTATGGTTGCGGTTCATCCAATGCAGCAATGTTTCGTTCAAACTCTGAATGCCGATACTTAGGCGGTTAATTCCCAAGGATTCCCAGTCGGTTAAATTATCGTGTGTTAAATCCTCCGGATTAACTTCCAAGGTAATTTCTTCCACCAAAGTATGGGGGTTAAAAACGTCAAGAAAACCTTGAAGCTCCTTTTTGGAAAGTAAACTCGGCGTTCCTCCACCAAAGTAGATGGTTTTTACAGGATCTTCAAGTTCAGAAAGACGTTCTCGAAGTTCTCTAACCATGGTTTTCAACAAACGTTCACGGTATGAATGAAAAGTTGTAGAAAAGTGAAAATCGCAATAGCTGCATTTTTTCCTACAAAAAGGAACGTGAATGTATATCCCAGCCAACGTTAATCTTTCATCAAATTAATGACCGATTGATAGCCGTTTTCCAAGGTACAATGCAACCAATACATACCAGGTTTTAGGTCAGTAACGTCAAGGGAAAAATGCAGGGTCGGAACAAAATATTGAGCGTTAACTAATTTACCTTGCAGATCAAACAAGTGGATTTGCACTAGGTTCGAATTAGTACGTCCATGGATAAAGGTTTTTCCAGGATTTGGATACAGGTTTATTTGAACATTTTCCAAACCGGGAAGCCCGCTTCCTTGCACACAAAAATTGAGTTGCGCTTGATCACCAAAATCTGAAGCCGCGGAAGAAATTCCTGTTAAAGAGTCTCCTTGAGCACTGATGATTACATTGCCACTAGAATCGCACCAAGGCAAACCGTAAATTCCATCCCCGTACGAATCGTTGATGGTAAAAATGTAACACCCCGCATTTAAACACCACGTCTCACTGATTAAGCCCGGAGCATTATCCGGGTACCCGCTGCCACTGAATAATACGGTTCCAGCCTGATCTGCTACCTCCCAAGAGGTCTCAGAACCGTAGCAATCCAGCGTTAAATCAAGAAGTACGGCTTGTCCGTTAATAACTACGGTAAACATGTTGTTTTGTACGTTGTTGTTGATGTTCTCATCGTTCCCAGTATTTGGATTATTCACTGTTGCAGTAAACGTATGCGTTCCAGCACCGAGGTTTGCTGCGGGTAAGGTTATGGTAGTCGATTGCCATTGTGCCAAGGATCCGTTCCACGTGTAGTTTAAATTATTTTGGCCATCAAAACCATAAGTTATGGTAACGGAAGTCAAAGTCAAGGCTCCTCCGTTCGAAAGGGTAACAGAAGGGGTAATGGTTCCGTTACAAAAAGTTCCAGAAACTCCCGCAGTTCCGGACAAAGCAGGGTCTACTTGTGCTGGTACGTTACCGCTTGGGTCATACCCGTTCACAAAGGTGGCGTTCGAAGCAGCAGGGTCTAGCCAGTATTTCAATTGGTTCGTGCTGTCGCTGTTTTGGGGATTCCAAGAATAACTGATTTTACCGTATTCATCGGACAGAGCGGCTGCACCGCATGCAGATGCTCCACCGTGTAATTGACCAACGATTCGATGGTTTTGGTCAAACAAGGGTGATCCAGAAGAACCTCCTTCCGTTACTCCTTCATCCCAACCTGTTACTCCCCAATGGGAATTTGCTGGACTTGCTCCAAAAGATGTTGATATAAGGGGATTATTTTCAATGGATATTTTTTTAATATCCCCTGCGGGGTGATGAATACCTACAGCAGAGATTGGGGTGTTGTTGGTATTATCCCATCCGTTAAAATAAGGGTTGAATGCAGCAGGTACCGTCCCTCCTTGCAACCCCCCTGTTATTTCTACCAAACAGAAATCCGACGCACTGGCGCGTGCACGCAACACAGCACCGTTTAAGGATTGAAAGGTCGGTTCGCTTGCTGGATTGTTGCAGCCAGGGCTTTGCCAATTGAAACGAAACACCCAATTTGCGGGATTACTGAAGCAATGGTTTGCGGAAAGTACATAAGGCTTTCCGTTGTTCAAGGTATTGTTGATCAACGATCCGGAGCAAAAACCATTGTTGTTGGTAACCAGCATCACCACACCGTTTCTTTCTTGCTGCCAAGCTGCACCTTGCGGACAATTCACGTTAAAATTGCAATTACCCGAACTACCAAAGGCCTTTAAATAGAATTCATGAGGCGTTCTATATCCGTGAGTAACGGTACTCAATTGAACGTGTCCTTTCGAATTTCCTTTAGGAACATAGTATTCAAGGATGATTTCATCTCCGGGTACCAACTCACTGCCCAATTGTTCTTCATAGAGGTGTTCTTCGGTAAATTTTCCCAGAATAAAGGTTTTATCTGGATTGTAGATGTACAATTCGTTGCCTTTCGGGATTACGGTATGATCAAAGGCAAGATTTAAGGTTAAGGCACCGCTGCTTTTAATGCGTAACAACCAAAGTTGTCCGTCGTTTTTTGTAGGTATCCAAACACCGTTAGCCATAGAATTAATCGAAGTGGCATGGTTGTAACCAAAGCGCCAAGGCTGGTCACCAAGGGAATCCAACACCCGGTCTTCTTCTTTCAAAGCGTTAATATCGGGAGAAGGAAAGGAAATCAAGGGGACTTTTTCCCAACTGTTTTCTGGAAAATAATGCCCTTTACCCCCACCTCCTTGTATTTGTGCTTGGGTCTTTAATGTCAGACCGAGAAGAAGAAGGAATAGATGAAATTTATACATAACCTTAATTTTTGATGGGAGCTTTGACCCTTTTTATTCCACATCCTTTCGGTTCTGTGGCATTGGGTTTGATTTTTTTATGGTTTCCTTTTGCTCGAATGGCATTGAAAAGGTAAGGACTATCTTCCTTACGTGATTTATCCCAAGTATTGTCAATGGAACCCGAGTATATCAGGGTTAAATCCTCGTCAAAAAAATACACATGCGGCGTCGTTTTGGCACCAAAAGCATCCGCTAATTGCGATTCGGTATCCAGCAAATAAGGCATGGCATATCCTTGTTCTTGCGCGTGTTTTTTCATTTCTTCAAACGAATCGGCTTGGTTGCGTTTCCCTTCGTTTGAATTGACGAGGATGAAGCCGATTTCGTTGGCTTGAGCCGCTTTATACAACGAATCGTACTGTGTTTCCCATCCCGGAAAATCGTCTGAACCAACCACAAAAGGGCACGAATTGCAGCTGAAAACAACAATGAGTCCGTTTTTATTGACCGCCTGAGTTAGGGTCACGGTCGTTTCATCAATGTTCTTTAAGGAATGGTTTTGAAGAGGGGCGCTGTCTTTTATGGATAATTGAGCTAAGTTGTTAAAGAGGGATAAAAGAAAGAGGAAAAAAAAGCAGTGTTTCATAGGATGAAGTATTGAAGTGCAAGAATAGTTAAAAACTAAAACGTGAGCAATAATCCATGGAAAAACCGAATGGTTATCTTTGTTAAAGAATGATAGATAAGAAACCATTAGTTATCGGTGTTTGTGGTGGTAGCGGTTCAGGAAAAACAACCTTAATCAAGCGTTTACAGGAGGAAATAGCGCATTTGAACCCTGCATTATTCACCATGGACAACTATTACCTTCCCATAGAATCACAGATGCTTGACCCCAACGGAATCGTTAACTTTGACTTGCCCACTGCGTTGGACGAGGAGCAATTATCGAACGATTTAACCCGGCTTTATCACGGAAACGCGATAGAGGTTAAAGAGTATTTCTTCAATACCCAACCTGGAAAAAATGTCTTGATTACCATTGATCCTTCCGACCTTATTTTGGTGGAAGGTTTGTTTCTATACCATTATTCGGAAGTTTTTAAGCTAGTGGATTGGAGTGTTTACGTGGACGTTGATTTAAAAACACAATTAGACCGAAGGATATACAGAGATCAGTCCACACGCGGTTACAAGCACCAAGAAATCATATATCAATGGGAAAACCACGTGTTGCCTTGCTATCATTCCTACATTGAGCCTTACAAGCATCAAGCTAATTTTGTGTTTAATAACGATGAACGCGCCGAGCGAGATTTTTCCGAACTCATGGTGCAAATCAACGAATTACTTCTTCAGCGAGGTTTTTTTAGCTAAACATTCCCTCATTAAACGTTGTTTCTTTTTCTATGATGTACTGTAAAAATCCTTACCAGCAAGAAAGACTTAATACCCTAGAGGTAAAGGTTGGTTCATTGCACCTGGGCTCGAATTTCCCTATCCGTGTTCAGTCCATGACAACAGCCGATACAATGGATACCCATGCCTCTGTCGAAGAATCGGTTAGGATGTTGGATGCTGGTTGCGAAATTGTGCGTTTAACCGCTCCGAGTAAAAAGGAAGCAGAGAATTTACAACAGATCAAACAAGCCCTAAGCGAACGAGGGTATCAACAACCTTTGGTGGCGGACATTCATTTTACGCCTAACGCGGCTGAAATTGCGGCACTGCACGTAGAAAAGGTGCGCGTGAATCCGGGTAACTATGCCGACAAGAAGAAGTTCGAGGAGATAAATTACACGGATGAAAGCTATCAATCAGAGCTTTTAAGGATTGAAGAGAAGTTCACCCCGTTGGTAAAGCTCTGTAAATCCTTAGGAAGGGCGATGCGTATTGGAACAAATCATGGTTCACTTTCAGATCGAATCTTGAGCCGCTACGGCGATACCCCCGAGGGCATGGTGGCCTCGGCGTATGAGTTCATTGAAGTGTGCGAAAAAAATGGCTATTTCAATTTGGTGATTTCCATGAAAGCCAGCAATACGCTGGTGATGGTTCAGGCATACCGCCTATTGGTTTCTGAAATGATGAAAAGAGGTCGGCATTATCCCTTGCATTTGGGGGTCACAGAAGCCGGTGATGGGGAAGACGGAAGAATTAAGTCAGCGGTTGGAATAGGATCCCTGTTAGTAGACGGACTGGGAGATACCGTCCGTGTTTCGTTAACCGAAGCCCCGGAACTTGAGGTTCCGGTTGCTCAAAAATTAATTGCTATTACGCAGCAAAATCATACACTTCCCCTTCCTTTTGTACCCAAAGACTTACCGTTTAATCCATTTTCGTTTACTCGTCGTGAATCCACTTGTGAGGGAACAATTGGCAGAGGACAAGTTCCTGTTGTCGTGGCGGATTTTTCCCAACAAGAAACCATCACTGCGGCGAACTTGTTCGCTTGCGGCTATACTTATTCTAGCGCTTTAGACAAATGGAATGTGCATGATGCAGCAGCGGATTATCTTTATTTGGGTCAAAACACGTTAAATTTCGAATTACCGGGTACTTTAAGGGTTATTGTAGACGAAACAGCATGGACAACTCAAAGCCATCTTCCAGCTGGAACGATCCCCATGGTTTCCTTGCAAAACCGCAATGCAATTCCTCAAAACCAAGCTTGTTTTTGTAAAACAAAAGCAGAAGATTTGGCGGAGGATTTGCATTTATTGCAACCCCATGATGTGCTCGTCCTTCAATCCTCTTATGATAATAAGGTACAATGGTTCCGGTGGGCATTTATGCTGTTAAAAGAACATCAAAAATCCAACCCGGTAGTTTTTAAACTGCAGTCAAAATCGACAGATATTGAACAATTTCAATTGGAAATGGGGGTTTTTGCAGGATCCCTCTTCGTAGACGGATTGGGTGATGGTTTATGGATTCAAGCGCCTCATCAACCGAAAATTGAAATCAACAAGGTGGCCTTTGGGGTATTGCAAGCAACAAGGCTTAGAATATCAAAAACCGAGTACATTTCTTGTCCCAGTTGTGGAAGAACCCTGTTCGATTTACAAGAAACCACGGCAAAAATTCGAGATCGAACAAGCCATTTAAAGGGATTGAAAATTGGAATCATGGGGTGCATCGTCAATGGCCCTGGTGAAATGGCGGATGCCGATTACGGATATGTAGGTTCGGGTCCGGGTAAGATTACGCTATACAAAGAAAAGGAGGTTGTTCGTAAAAACGTGAACACCGAGGATGCCGTGGATTCCCTGATTGACTTAATCAAATCCCACGGAGATTGGGTGGATCCGGCGCATTAACGTGCTATAAACAATGCAACGTGAATTATTCCTTTTTTAAAAACGACGTTTGCTTGCTCTTTTATCTATTTTCGCATCATGGCCGAAGCATTGGAGAAATACACAAAGAGAGGAATTAGGAACAGTTACATTTCCACCATCGTGGGGATTTCGTTGGTTCTGTTTTTAATTGGGATTGTTTTTAGCGGTTCAATGGCATTAAGTTCGGTACAGCAACAAGCCAAAGAGAGCATACAATGCGATGTTTTTTTTAAGACTGAAATCAAGGACGCTGACATCAAACAATTGGAGGCGCGAATCAAGCCTTGGAAGGAGATTAACAAAGTTTGGTTTGTTTCTTCGGAAAGGGCGGTTGAAGAATTCGCTGGAGAGGGTTCACAAGATATTCAAGCATTGTTTGAAGAGGAGAACCCGCTGCCTCCTTCTTTATGTTTCAACCCAAAGGCTCAATATGCAACGAAAAAGGGACTAAAGAAAATCAAAGAAAAACTCCTAAGGTCTTTTCCCGAAATGGTGGATGAGGTGAGCTATGACGCCTCATCGGTTGAGCAAATCAATTTAGGATTTAAACAATTTGCCATTGTTTTCCTATCAGTTGCCCTTTTACTTATTGTAATTGCGGTTGCCATGATTAATAATACCATTCGAATGGCGCTTTACTCACGTCGTTTTACCATAAAAACAATGCAGCTAGTTGGCGCAACTGGTTCTTTTATTCGGCGGCCTTTTTTAGTTCAGTCGATTGGTAACGGTATTATCTCTGCCTTCATCGCTCTATTGTTGTTGGTTACCGTGTTTTACGCCTTGAACAATGTGTTAGAAACCATCGAAATCACCTTTTCGTTGATGAATCTTATTATCCTCACCGGTTCATTGCTGTTTATGGGCGTTTTCATTACCTTCGCATCGACATGGTTTGCCTTGAGCAAATACCTAAGATTAAAACTCGATAAACTGTACTGACATGCGTAAAATCAACCATTTTGGTTTCGAAACTAAAAATTATAAAATTCTAATAGCCGGGTTAATTGTCAATGTTTTAGGTTTTATTTTGATGATTGGAGGCGGATCAGACGATCCAAATTCGTTTGATGCGGATGCTTTGTTCAGTCCCGTAAGAATAACCTTGGCACCCTTCCTTATTTTATTGGGTTACGTAATTATTTTTTTCGCAATCATGAAGAAACCGACAGCAAACGTTCACGATGTTTCCGAAAAACCGGTAAAGGAAGAGGATACCAAGCCTGATACAAAGGCCCAAAAACGAAAGTAATATGTCGATCCTTGAGGCGCTGATCCTTGCCCTGGTTGAGGGTTTAACGGAGTTTTTGCCCATTTCCAGTACAGCTCACCTGTTGTTTACCGAAAACCTCATGGGAATGGAGTCCAGCGATTATGTTAAGATGTTTACCGTTTCGATTCAATTTGGTGCTATTTTGGCAGTGGTAGTAGCTTATTGGAAACGTTTTTTTGTTCAGGTTTCCTGGTCTTTTTATAAGGTACTTGCCTTATCCGTTTTACCCGCCCTCGTTTTAGGAAAGCTTTTCGATGATAAAATTGAAGAGGTTTTCGAGAAACCGGTGATCATTGCGTCCGTTTTAATCGCAGGGGGTATATTGTTGCTGTTCATCGATAAAATCTTTTCTAAAGAATCCGAAATACTGGATGGCGAAGTATCAATTCGCAAAGGCCTTGCCGTTGGCTTTTGGCAATGTTTAGCCATGATGCCTGGGGTTAGCAGGTCTGCTGCATCGATTATTGGTGGCCTTCAGCAGGGCTTGAATCGAAAAACGGCAGCTGAATTCAGTTTCTTCCTTGCCGTACCCACGATGGCAGCGGTTACCCTTTATTCGTTGGTGTTGAAAGATTGGAATTATCACGGTCAAGCTATGAAAGGGTTTGAGATGGTGTTAAGTTCTCAGCAGAATACGCTGATTTTCATCTTGGGTAATGTTGCCTCTTTTGCGGTAGCATTTTTAGCGGTTAAAATGTTCATTCGGTTTTTACAAAAGTATGGTTTCAAAGTTTGGGGTATTTATCGCATTGTTGTTGGGTTGGTTTTATTGCTGGTTTTTTTAAATCAACCCCCAAATCAAGAATCCCAGCCCTCAAAAGTTAATTCTACCATAAATCACCATCCATGAATTTTTTGGAAGGGGCGGTGTTGTTGGTGGATAAACCGTATGGGTGGACTTCTTTCGATGTGGTAAACAAGCTTCGTTGGAATTTAAAACAAGCGTTGAACGTTAAAAAAATAAAGGTAGGCCATGCAGGCACCCTGGACCCCTTAGCATCGGGCCTTTTAATCGTGTGTGTCGGTAAACAAACAAAGAATGTAGACGCCTATATGGCGGAAGAAAAAACGTATACAGGCACGTTCCTTTTGGGTAAAACAACGCCTTCTTTTGATTTAGAAACCGAGTACAATGAAAGTTTTTCCGTTGACCATATAACGCAATCGGCCATTGAAGCAACAGCCAAGAAGTTTTTAGGTCAGCAGCATCAAACCGCACCGATTTATTCTGCCAAGCAAATTGATGGCAAACGGGCATATCTTTATGCTCGAGAAGGAAAGGAGGTTGAGCTGAAGTCGCACCTTATCAACATTACACACTTCGAGACGGATGCTAAATTGTTTCCTGAAATACGGTTTGAGATTACCTGTTCAAAAGGCACTTATATCCGTTCGATTGCTCAAGACTTTGGCCAACTACTTGGCTCGGGCGCTACGTTGATTGAGCTGCGAAGAACCCGTTCCGGAGCTTTTGATGTGGATCAAGCAAAAACCGTGGACGAATGGATAGATGTGATTCAATCCAAACAAATCACTATTCTTTAATGTGCTTTAATTTCTCTTGAACTTCACGGATGTACCTTTGGTATTTTTCTATTTTTTCGGAATATCCGTTTTCTTCTGCTCGATGCAAGCGTTTTTGAAGGTAATGCAAGCGCCGACCGAGTTTGAATTTATCCCATTTAGTTAAAATGCGTTTCATGTTGAATGCTTAACTTTTGTTTAAACAAAAGGTACAATTTTTTTACCATTATTTCAAGAATCCGCTCAAAATTAACAAGGCTTAATCGCATTCAATTTAATGGCATTTAAAACTGAACGAAAAATTGTACATTCGTTGTAAACTTAACGTATGATGAAAAAATTACTTTTACTTTTTTGTGCAGTTTTCTTTGCTTGGAATGCGCAAGCGCAATGTGACTTTATTTATGTTACTCCCTTGGGGCTACCAACCGGCGTTGGCAGCATGAACGACCCCATGGATGTTGCAACGGCTTTTGCAACAGCACCAAGCAATAGTCATATACGGATGGCAATAGGAATTTATACCATTAACAGCCCCTTGAGCCTTAATGGACAGAACATTACGGTTGAAGGTGGTTTTATCGACAGCTTAGCCTGGACCAAAACCAGTGTTGCAGGAGCCACGACCATTTTCAGAACCAACAGCAACCCTTTAGGTCTTCCTAGTGCACCTAGAATTTCTGCTATAGAATTAGTGAGTAAAACAGGTTTTCGTTTTCAGGACCTAACCGTACAAACGGATAATGCAGCAGCATCTACCCAGGGACAGCCTTATGGAACCACCGTTTATGGAATGTATCTGGATAGCTGCAGCGGTTATCATTTAGTGAGATGTCAAGTTCTTGCAGGTAATGCAAGTGCAGGTTTCAATGGCTCTGTTGGTTTGAACGGGGTTAACGGCAGTAACGGAGCACAAGGAGGACCCGGTAGTTGCGATGGTGGTACATGTACCTTCAGCAGCGGTAACGCTGGCGGAAATGGGGGAGTTGGAGGCCAAGGCGGCGGTGGGGTAGCTGGCGGTGCCGGAGGGCCTCAACAGAATAACGCCACGAATCCGGGTTCTGCAGGAACCGCAGGAACAGGGAGAAATGGTGGCGCTGGTGGTGGCGGTGGAGCCGGTGGGGATGAGTGCACTTCCAATAACGGAGGTAACGGTGGAGCAGGAGGAGCATCGGCATGTTCGAATGGTGGAGCAGGAGGAAATAAAGGAAATGACGGAGACCCAGGAGGAAATGGCACCAATGGAGCTAATGGAACAGCGGGATCTGCCGGAGCCATAGGCAGCAACGGTCCTGCGGGAACGAACGCAGCAGGATTTTGGCAACCAGGAGCTCAAGCACCAAATGGAGCCGACGGTTGTGGAGGTTCTGGCGGCGGCGGTGGTGGCGGTGGCGGAAGGCAAACGTGTAATTTATGTGATAATGGACCTGGAAACGGTGGTGCCGGTGGAGGAGGTGGCGGCCAAGGGGGCCAAGGAGGAACTGGTGGTTACGGTGGCGGCAGCTCCTTTGGAATTTATATTAACGTGAATGGACAAGGTGGAAACATGGTAGATTGTTTCATCCAGTCTGGCATATCTGGTGCAGGTGGTGTTGGAGGTAATGGTGGTACAGGAGGAAATGGCGGTACAGGTGGGGCGATTCAAGCATCGTGCACAAGTGAAATTGGTGACGGTGCACCTGGAGGTACTGGAGGCGCAGGGGGTGTTGGCGGAAAAGGAGGCAATGGATCCAACGGAATAACCCAGGCGGTTTATGTAGTGGCTGGAGACACTTTACTAACCCAAATAGACACCTTTAATTTACAAGCACAGCCTGAAATTCATATCAGTTATGCAACGTGCAGCAATGCTTCAATGCAAGCTCAGGCCATGAATGCAAATACCGTTTCTTGGTCGTTTAACACGCCAGCCAATGCGATTTCGGCGAACACGAATCCTGCTTCTTTTTCCAGTGGAAACGTAGGCTACACAACGGTTCAAGCGCAAGTAAACGGTGGAGGAAATGAGCTCTACACCGATTTTATTTATATCAGTTGTTCAGGGGAAACCATCAACCAAAACCAGTCCATTTGCCAAGGAGAACAGGTGTTATTCAACGGAACCTACCTTACCCAATCAGGCACTTATTCTGACACTCTCACCAATGCGCAAGGATGTGATAGCGTTGTGCTTATGGTCTTAACGGTAAATCAAGTCAACAACACGGTTTCCATTAGCCCAAGCAACGGACAGCAATTGGTTTCAAGCAATACTGGGTTGATGTATCAATGGATCAATTGTGCTACAGGAGCCAATCTTCCCGGGGCTAATGGTTCTTCCTTATTGGCAACACAAAACGGAACCTATGCCGTGATAAGCACGGACGCTAACGGTTGTTCGGACACCTCGAATTGCATTACGATCAACTACATTGGAATTGACGAACTTGCTTCCCAAGCGTTCAGCCTAACACCTAACCCAGTGGTTGATGCAATGACCGTTTCCTTTAATGAGGCGTTTACGGGAAACATTAGCATTACCGACCTAGCTGGTAAAATGGTGTACTGCGCTAACTTATCCAATCAAAAAGATTGGGTTATTCCGATGAATGTTCCTCAAGGGATTTATTTTGTTAACGCCGAAAATAAGGCGCTTACGAAAACGGTCCGCGTGGTTAAATTATAAGGTACTCATACTCTTATATTGAAAAGCGCCCGTCAAGGGCGTTTTTTATTAACGGCCATCCCCGTCTAGGAAGTTGCCAAGTCCGCCCAATATGCTTCCCTCTTCTTTTCTTGGGCCTGTTCCATAGGCTAGAATACGCGATGCAAGGCGCGACACGGGCAAACTTTGTAACCAAACCTCTCCTGGCCCAGTGAGTGTCGCAAAGAACAAGCCTTCACCTCCAAAAAGTGTGTTTTTTATTCCTCCTACAAATTGGATGTCATAGTCGATGGTTTGCGTGTAGGCTACAATACATCCGGTATCAATTCTAAGGGTTTCTCCGGGTTTTAGCGCGCGTTTCATGACGTATCCGCCGGCATGGCAAAAAGCTAAGCCATCGCCTTCCAGTTTCTGCATAATAAATCCTTCTCCTCCAAAAAGTCCGGTGCCCAATTTGCGTTGAAATTCTATACCCACAGAAACCCCTTTGGCCGCAGCAAGGAAGGAATCTTTTTGACAGATTATTTTTCCTCCATACTGTTGCAAGTCGATGGGAATTATTTTTCCAGGATAAGGGGAGGCGAAAGCAACTTTGGCTTTGCCCATTCCGGTATGTGTAAAGGCCGTCATGAACAGGCTTTCACCCGTTAATAAGCGCTTACCCGCACCCCAAAGTTTGTTCATGAATCCGCTTTGTTGTTGTGATCCATCCCCAAAAATCGTTTCCATTTGAATTCCTGGATCCATGTACATAAAGGACCCGGATTCCGCAATGGCCGTTTCTTGGGGGTCTAATTCAATCTCCACCATTTGCATTTCTTCGCCGTGGATGTAATAATCGATTTCGTGGTTGTTGCGCATGTAGTTGTATTTACGTCACGAATTTAATAAAGCCTATGGGGATTGGTGTTGAGCCTTCGTTAATTTTTGCTAAGGAATTATTTTCCGTTGAACTGGCTCATAGCCAACTGTAGCCCTATCGCACAAAATGCTTCGCAGGCTTCTACAGCAAGTGTTACTTGTTCATTCAAGGTTAATTGTTCTTCTTCGGACCACTTACCTAATACATAATCCGATTGTCTACCCTTAGCAAAGTCGCTTCCGATTCCAAATCTCAGCCGGGCATATTCGTTGGATTGAAGCGTAAATTGGATGTCTTTAAGGCCGTTGTGTCCGCCATCTGAGCCGCTTCCTTTCAGTCGAATCTTTCCGAAGGGCAGGGCAAGGTCGTCGGTTACGACCAACAGGTTTTCTTTAGAAACACCCTCTTTTTGCAGCCAATAATTTACGGCTTTACCCGATAAATTCATGTAGGTTGTGGGCTTGATGAGCACGAAGGTTTTACCTTTAATTTTAATGGTGGTCCTGTGGCCGCCGCGGTCCAAAATAAAAACACCTCCGTGTTTTTTGGCCAACACATCCACCACGTTGAATCCAATGTTGTGGCGCGTATTATCGTATTCCATTCCCGGATTTCCGAGACCTACTACCAAGAATTTCATGCGCCAAAATTACGAAAAGTAGCGAGCTGTAAATTAGCGGGCAAGGTGAAAGAATCCGCTATACGTTTGATTTTTCTCCGTCAAGGTCAACACAAAGAAATAAACACCATCGGAAAGGTCCCCACCGTTCCACGTATTCGCATATCCTACTTGCTCAAATACCACGTTGCCCCATCGGTTTAAAATTTTCAAGTGATTAGCAGGATAAAAGTCCAAATATTCAAAGGCGAGCAAGTCGTTTACTTGGTCGTTGTTGGGCGTAATAATGTTGGGAATGGACACCTCTGCTGGAACGACCATCAAAGGACCGCAAAGGGTATCAACGCAACCCATTACATCTTCTACCGCCAAACACAAAACGTTGGAGGAGGGCGCATTGAAGGTGTTGTTCCAGGAATTATTCATCGAAACCATTGAGCCGTTAAGTATCCAAGACCATTGATTAATGGTAGAGGCGGGTGAAACGCTTTGATCTTGAAAGGAGGTTGGGATTCCAACGAGCACTGGAGTTGGAGTTACTGAATAATTGGCTTGTGGATTGCTGTGAACCGTAACCGAAAAAGTTGTGGTATCTGAGGTACAACCATCGCCTTCTGCATAAGCACTGAACGTTACCGTATTGGGGGCACCGGCATTGACTTCGTTGAAGTTAAAATTTCCTTGCCCGTTCGTATTATTGCCAAAATAATAGGCAGTTCCATTGCTGAAACACGAACTTAATTCGATGAGGTTGTTGGTCCCAGAACAAACCACAGAATCATAGGTCAGTTCAATATTGGTTGCGGGCTTAATGGGAACGGTTTCAAAAGGGATTCCTGCAATCACGGCTCCACAAGCGTCTGTAATTACCGGAGGAGGAATATTTAACAGCGTGTAGGAGGAATCGCAATAAATAGGACAATTAGGAATATTCAGGGTGAATAAATGGTTGGTTGAACCCGCACCGCACCCGGTGTTGGTTCCGGTAACCACGGTATCGTTGGTCCAGGGATGGGTAAACGTGTAGGGAGCAACGCCGTAGCGAGCATATGCTCTAACATCTACAGAACACACATTGGAACATTGAGGAGTTTGGGTGGCATACCAAACAGATCCATACGAC
The DNA here is from genome assembly GCA_947500875.1 of Flavobacteriales bacterium. Taxonomy (GTDB): domain Bacteria; phylum Bacteroidota; class Bacteroidia; order Flavobacteriales_D; family Crocinitomicaceae; genus UBA952. Next base: position 32,784 of record CANMUN010000002.1, read on the forward strand.
TCGGGAGTTCTGCCGTACACCACGACTTGAAAAGGCCAAAGCGTCGTGAAAGGGTCGTAGCGAATGTACGTTGTATTGCAGCCGGCTCCATAGGTGTAACGGCTTAAATGGAAACGCACATAGAAGTTGGTGGCAGTACAGGCTTCTGGAATACAACACACCAAAGGCGACATCATGTTAAAGCTATCTAAGTAGGCAGTACCCGCAGACTGCGCATTCGCCCCTGTGATGGTAAAGGTTTGGGAGTTTCCACAAATCGTGCTGAAGTACATAACTCCTTGGTTCATGGTGGCACCGGCCCAAGGGTCAGCGTAAAAACTGGAACTAACATAAACTCCCGTTGGGGTAATGCCAGCAGGAATTGTTGCTTGCAAGCTATCGACATTATAGGTCGGCGTTAAACACGAATTCATATAGCCCCCAGCCCAAGTAGCGGTAGGCCCACCTACCAATGGGTCGATGGTAATGGGGTAAACGCGTTCGGTAGCATTGAACCATGAGGCGGCAATACCGATGGTTAAACGGTACTCATTGCTTTCGCCCATTTGCTGGAAACTCATGGATCCTTGCTGATAGTTCATGGAGGCGTCGTAGGCAAATGGAGCGAATATTTTTCCACAGGGTTTTTGGGTTGCACGGTCTACGACGATAATGTCCGCACCATAAGCGAGACCATCGATGAACAAGGCTCCTCGAGAACCCCGCACGTTAATTTCTCCCATTTCATAGGCTTTCAAAGACTCGTACTGAAGTTCATAACCCTCGGGAAGGACTACGGTTTCCTCTACGGTAAAATACTGGGGGTCGTTTAAGGTAACTGGTGCGTTGACCAGCACATTGCTTTTCACCCGGTCTTCCGAGAAGATGAGCTGTTGGGTATAGTTTCCTTGACGGATTTCACAACCCGTACCCCTTACATCAGCGTTCCCGAGCGACACTTTGGGCATGGGGATGCCGTTATACTGCCGGTTTTTACCCAAGAGCAACGTTGAGCCGTTATCGTCCAAGCTGATGGTGTAGGTTCCGTCGTTGTTAAGGTGCGTAGGGTAAGCTTGTTGTTGGGCCGACCATCCGTTCAGAGATGGATTCAAGCCTGATTTAATTGGTTGCAATTTCCCGTTTTTATCCAAATAATGAATGGGTTTTTTGCTGAACACACCTTTAGTGTTGCCTTTTTCATCTTTGAAATGGCTGGAATAAAGGGTTCGTTGGATCGTTAATTCCGTCCACACACGCCCTTGTTCTTCCATCATCAAAGAGCTGTCGTTTCCTTTAACTAACGGCGCTGATTCTATGTAACGCTGCGCTGTGACCAAATTAAACGCAGAAAAAATGAAGAGTAGTAGTAGTTTTTTCATGCATTCGATGATTCAAGGTGAATTATTTTTCCTCCGCTTTTCCCTACTTCATAACCAAAATAACACGCTGCTAGGCTAAGCGCTAAGATGCCCCACAACATAAATTTTTTCCAAGAGTAACTCATCCAAGACGCCCAAATAGCCAGGACAGAAATCGCTCCTAAGGCGGCATTAACCCAGAGCAAAAGCTCGGCTTTTTCCTCGTGTTCGTGAATTACATGATGGCTTATTTTGGGGTATAATTGTTCAACCGCCTCCTCAGCACCTTCTCCGCTGTTGAGCGCCAAAAAAGTACTAATAGCGGTAAGAATAAAAAAGAAATAGCCGGTGCGCTTGACCAATTCGGAAGAATAGATCATTCCGATGAGAATAAGGATAATTCCCGCTATGGGAAAAATGATGGGAAAATGGTTTACGAGGTTGTGAAACTGCATTAAATTAATTTGAAGAGCAAGTTACGAAAATAATTAAAAAAACCCGACTTTTCCATAGGCCTCTTTTCACCTCAAAACCCTATTTTTGTAACCATTATGGGTGTTTCAATAAAAGAATTACTGCTTCAAAGCACACAAGTGGTTGGTTCTACCATAACCGTACAAGGTTGGGTTAGGGCCTTTCGAAGCAATCGTTTTCTACAAATCAATGATGGATCAACCTTGGGTACACTCCAGGCCGTTATTGATTTTAATGCTTTTCCAGAGGAGGAATTGCGCAAACTAACTACAGCAGCGGCCGTTAAACTAAGCGGCGAGGTGGTGGAGTCTATTGGCTCCGGCCAGTCGATTGAATTGTTGGTAAAACATTTTGAGGTCTTAGGTCTGGCGGCAGCGGATGATGTACAGAGAACCGTTATGCAGCCCAAGCGCCACAGTTTAGACTTTTTAAGAGAACAAGCACATTTTCGTTTTCGGACCAATACGTTTGGAGCGGTATTTAGAATTCGCCACTCGGTTTCCTACGCAATCCACCATTATTTTCATTCCCACGGATTTTACTACCTGAACACCCCAATAGTTACAGGATCCGATGCAGAAGGTGCGGGAGAAATGTTTCGTGTAACCACGCTCGACGCCCAAAACCCACCACTCACCGAGGAAGGAAAGGTGGATTTTAGCCAAGACTTTTTTGGTAAACCGGTGAATTTAACCGTGTCGGGTCAATTGGAGGCAGAACTTGCAGCCTTAGCCCTTGGCAAAGTTTACACCTTTGGCCCCACTTTTAGAGCCGAAAACTCCAATACTTCGAGACACCTCGCTGAGTTTTGGATGATCGAGCCCGAAGTTGCGTTCAATGACCTTCAAGCGAACATGGATTTGACCGAGGACTTCCTGAAGTACATCTGCCGTTTTGTGTTGGAAAACTGCCAAGAGGACCTGCAGTTTTTGAACGATCGCGATCAGCAAGAACAAGCCCAAAAGCCTCAGCACGAGCGCAATGAGTTGTCGTTGATAGAGCGCATCCAATTCGTGGTGGAAAATCCCTTCAAGCGATTGAGTTATACCGAGGCCATCGATGTATTGAAGAATTCCAACCATTACAAAAAGAAAAAATTTCAGTACGATGTCGCTTGGGGAATCGATTTGCAAAGCGAGCACGAACGGTATTTGGTGGAAAAGGAATTTAAATGCCCGGTAATCCTGACCGATTATCCCGCCGAGATAAAAGCATTTTACATGCGTTCCAACGACGACGGAAAAACGGTTGCGGCTATGGACGTGTTGTTCCCCGGAATTGGCGAAATTGTAGGGGGATCGCAACGGGAAGAACGGCTGGAGGTCTTGCAACAGAAATGTGCGGCGTTTGGAATTCCTGAAGAGGAATTGTGGTGGTATATGGATACGCGACGCATTGGAACGGTGCCACATGCAGGATTTGGATTGGGCTTGGAGCGCATGATCATGTTCGTCACAGGAATGACCAATATCCGAGATGTGATACCTTTCCCAAGAACCCCCTTGAACGCCTCGTTTTAATGGCACTCAAGCAACAATTCACCCAACGCCAGGACCTGCGCTTGTCGCCGCAGCAAATTCAATTAATGAAATTGCTGCAAATACCTGCTGCGGAATTGGACCAGCGCATCCAGCAGGAAATAGAGGAAAATCCCGCGTTAGAACAAGGGGATGACGAGAATCTTGAGCCACTGGAGGATCCAGCAGCCAACAGCGATGAAGAGGATTTTGATTTCTCGGAGTATTTTGATGAAGACTCATCGGATTACAAAACCCAAGTCAGCAACCATTCTAAGGACGAAGAGGAGCGGAGTGTGCCTATTTCAGGAGAAAATTCTTTTCAGGACCGCTTGATGGAACAGTTGCAATGGAACGATCTTAGCGAAGAAGAACTTGTTATTGCGGAGGTGATTGTTGGAAATCTGGATGAGTCGGGATATTTAAACCGTTCCCTTGATGCCCTAGTGGACGACTTAGCCTTCCATTACAACACCAGAGTTGCCGAACAAGAGGTGTTGGGGGTTTTGTATCAAATTCAAGAACTGGATCCCGCAGGGGTAGGAGCACGGACCTTGCAGGAGTGCCTAATGCTTCAAGCTCGGCGAAGAAACGATGGTAGCCGGCTGAAATCCTTGGTTTTGAAGGCCTTGAAAGATTGTTTTGAAGCGTTTACTAAAAAGCACTACGATAAAATGGCGCTGAAGCTCAAAATCGAGGAAGAGGAGTTAAAAGAGGTGGTGAATGAAATTTTGAAGTTAAACCCCAAACCAGGAGGTTCGGTTAAAGGCAATGATAAAGCTGTACAACAGGTTATTCCGGACTTCATCCTGAATGAAGTTGACGGGGTTTTTGACTTGTCGCTGAATGCGCGCAATACCCCCGATTTGAAAATCAGCCGGGAATACCAAACCTTAATGCGGGCATTCGCCGAGGGAGCCAAAACCTCTAAAAGCGATAAGCAAGCATTAACTTTTGTAAAACACAAGGTGGACTCTGCCAAAGGATTCATCGATGCGATCAAGCAGCGCCACGAAACCCTGTACCTCACCATGAGTGCCATTTTGGAACATCAACAAGCATTTTTCCTAACGGGCGATAACACCAAGTTGAGGCCGATGATTTTAAAGGATATCGCGGACCGAGTTCAAATGGATATTTCCACGATTTCGCGGGTAGCGAACAGTAAATACGTTGAGACGAACCACGGGATTTACCTTTTGAAGAATTTGTTTTCAGAGGCGATGACCACGGATTCAGGTGAAGAAGTTTCTTCTCGAGAGGTGAAGCAAATTTTACTCGAAGCCATTGAGAAAGAGGACAAAAAAGCGCCGATTCCCGATGAGAAGTTGATGGTGATTCTGAACGAAAAAGGGTATAATATTGCTCGCAGAACCGTTGCTAAATACCGAGAACAGCTCAATATTCCCGTAGCTCGTCTGCGTAAAGAACTATAACCATGACTCAATTAAGCCATTTCTTTTCCTGGTTGTTTTTGCCGTTATTGATGCCGCTTTATGCCTTGTTGATTGTGATGTTTGTTCCTTCGAGCCCGGTGGATATGTCGGAAATTAGCCCCTATGTCCTTCCATTGCATTTGAAGTGGGTGCTTTGGACCGTGTTTTTGATATTTTGTTTTGTGGCTCCAGGTTTGTCATTTTATGGGCTATACCGGTTTAAGATTATTACTACGCTCGACATGGAGTCGCGCCTTGAGCGGCGAATCCCCTTGTTGATCATGTTGGGGTATAATTTAATCTTGATTTGGTTTATTTACCAGAGCGATCCACAAGGAGTTTTACCCAATATCTTTATGCGGCTACCCCTCGCCGGTTTATTGGTTACGGTGTTGTTTACGGTTATTACTTCGTGGATAAAAATTTCGATGCATGCTGGTGGATGCGGAATTTTCACCGGGTTTCTGTTTGCTTTTTATCAACAGCAACACGACCCGTCCTTAGCGGTAATATCGATAGCGTTTTTGATTTCGGGGCTGGTTATTGGCTCGAGATGGTTCTTAAAAAAACACACTTTGCTTGAGCTTACCTTGGGTTTTTTCATGGCATTTCTTATGGCCTGGCAAGTTCAATAAAACCCCTAGAAGCCTTACTCCACCGTGACCGACTTCGCTAAATTTCTCGGTTGATCCACGTTGCATCCGCGCATTACGGCAATGAAATAGGAAAGTAACTGGAGTGGAATCGTTGCTAGCAAGGGCACCAAAACCTCATCGGCAGCAGGAATTTCAATGATGTGATCGGCCATGGATTTTACGTGGGTGTCGCCCTCAGTGACAATGGCAATGATTTTTCCTTTTCTGGCCTTCACTTCTTGAATGTTAGACGCCACCTTCTCGTAAGAGTTTCCTTGCGTAGCAATCACAAATACCGGCATGTTTTCGTCGATTAAGGCAATGGGTCCGTGTTTCATTTCTGCCGCGGGATAACCTTCTGCATGGATGTACGATATTTCTTTCAGCTTTAACGCACCTTCTAAGGCTACAGGAAAGGAAGACCCTCGACCTAAGTATAAAGCGTTGGAGGCGTCTTTATAGGTCTTCGCAATCGATTCAATTAGGTCATTTTTCGCCAAGATTTGTTTTACTTTTTCGGGAATTGCTTCAAGTTCCGCCAATAATTCGTGAAATTTAGATTGGCTAATCGTCCCCTTTTTATGGGCCAATTGAAGCGCCATCAACGTGAGTATTGTAACTTGAGCAGTGAATGCTTTGGTTGACGCCACCCCAATTTCCGGCCCGGCATGGGTGTATGAGCCCGCATCCGTAATACGTGAAATGGAGGAGCCGACGACGTTACAGATGCCAAGAATGGTTGCGCCTTTGCTTTTAGCAAGTTCTAAAGCAGCAAGTGTGTCGGCAGTTTCTCCTGATTGAGAAATGGCAATCACGACATCGTTTTCATGAATGATGGGGTTTCGATAACGGAATTCACTCGCATATTCGACTTCCACATTAATTCGGGCTAAGTCCTCGAGCAAATATTCACCCACCAAACCGGCATGCCAAGACGTTCCGCAAGCCACGATTATTAAACGGTTGGCTTGAATCATTTTTTGCTCGTAATCGCGAATTCCACCAAGTGAAATCAATCCTTTTTGGGCGCTTAGCCTTCCCCTAAAGCAATCTTGGATGGACCGCGGCTGTTCGTTGATTTCTTTCAGCATGAAGTGCTCGTACCCTCCTTTTTCGAGGGCTTCAAGCTCAAGTTCCAGTTTTTGAATGTACGGCGTTTTGGGTTGGTCGCCAATGTTGAACAACTTGAGGCCCTCCTTACGGTCAATAACGGCGATTTCTTCATCCTCCATGTAGACAACGTTTTTGGTGTATTCTACTATGGGTGAAGCATCAGAAGCACAGAAATATTCCCCGTCCTCCCCGATTCCAACGACAAGAGGGCTGCTTTTTCGGGCGGCTACAAGCCGATCGGGAAATTCATTGGAAATGGCGACAATGGCGTAGGCTCCTACGACGTGGTTTAAGGCAATTCGCAAGGCTTCTCCGAACCAAACCTGTTCTTTCTTAGAAATATCATCTACCAAGTGCACCAAGGCTTCGGTGTCGGTTTCACTTCTAAAGGAATACCCCTTATTGATCAATTCTTTTTTGATGGAATCATAATTTTCTATGATACCGTTATGGATCAACGCAATTTTACCATCGGTGTCGTAATGTGGGTGCGCATTAACGTCGTTGGGTTCTCCGTGGGTTGCCCAACGGGTATGTCCAATGCCCGCAGAGCCTTGCGTATTCTGATCTTCGACAAAGGCCTCTAAATTGGACACTTTCCCTTGTTTTTTGTAAACGTTCAGTTGCCCTGCGTTGGATAATGCAATTCCCGCTGAATCGTATCCACGATATTCCAAGCGTTTTAATCCTTTAATAATAATGGGATAGGCCTCTTTGGGACCAATGTATGCTACAATTCCGCACATAACTAAAAATTCGTGTAGGTGATAATAATTTTTGGACGCATCTTGTTGATGGTGTTTTGCCCATTAAAGATAATCCGTTCTGCGGAATTAACGAAGAAACGAGGAGAAACAATTAACCCGGTATTTTCGATGTCTTCATTGATGACTGCCTGAACGTATTGTTTAAGGTCCGCCGTAAATTCTTTTTTCGTTTCTGCGTAAGCACCCGTCACCCCCGTGTTGATATAACCTTGAGAAGCAGCCGTTTTTTTGGTGGCAAAGGTAACCGTCGCTCCGGGTTTATACTTGTTGCCCAGTTGGTATTGAATGGGTAGGTGTATCTCTGCTCGATGAATGAGTTGGTTTTTGGCGAACTTATTGAGCCCGGGTACGACAATTTTTGCGCGAACACCAAAGGCTTGAGCGTAAAATTCGTTCATTCCAACCGAGGGGTTGTTGTTCACCGCTTCAACCGGCGTATTGGAACGGTTGATATCCACGTGTGTAAAATCGGCGCAAATTGAATTCATCAGAAAATCATAGGTTTTCGATGCACCAGATTGTCGGTAATATATGGTGAGTTTGGTTCCCGGATCGTTGAGGTTGAAATAGAAAACACCTCCTTGTCCGTTGGTTAAAGGAGGGTTATCGGTTCGAACATAAAGCCCTTTGAAGTAGTTTTGAAACGCTTCGTTGGAGGCAAAAACACCGCTTCCGTTGGAAGCCGAGGTGATGAACTGTTTTGCCAGCGAGGTGTCTAAATAAATCCTTAATTGGGCCTGTACACTGTCGTCCCCGATCAGGGTAAAATTTAAAGGATCTGGCGTGATGATGGTTTTGTTTGGGTCCACCAAAGAAGTGGAGGCATGCGAAATATGGTCAAAGGAATAATACGTTGAGTCATTGTCCATCGGTGATGTCAGTTCGAATACCTCAAAGGTTTGTGCGGATAGGTCTCCATAATAACCGGCATACTCTAATCCTAAAACAAACGAATCGACCACGATTTCATTGAGGTTCCCGAAGTCGGGATTCGTGCCGGCAATCCGCAATTGGGTGTAAAAAGAGGCGTTGAACTCCCCAAAAACAGGGTCTTTGTAGTGTCCTAGCACTACATTCGAAACATTATCGGTTACGACGGAATCCTCAATGAAAACAGATGTTCCTAAGTAAAACGTATCGGTGGTTGTGCCGTTCAAATATTGGTTTGAATTTAACAAGTCTTTTCCAAGCGTGTTTTCCTTTTTGCGGCAAGAATACAAGGCCAAAAGAACAGAAATAGCCACCAACCAACGCATAATAACCGAATTATTTGACAACTAAGGTAGCATCAATGATGCCATCAAAAAACGACGAAAAGGCTTTTGCCTGATGCTCTTCTTCAACAAATTCCAATTTCGGAATGTTCATTTCGTCGTAGATGCTTTTGAGCTGAGGGTTGAGTATGGGCTCTGCTAAGGTTAATCCGTCGCAGTGGGACAAGACCAACCGGGTTAGTGACTGGAAGTCGGGGGTTTTTAACGCTTCTGTAACGGATTTTGGAAAGCCGTCAAAGGTGAGTTTTTGCGAAAGCCGAGGATCTAACTCGCCCTCAAAAAGGTCATTGTATACATGATAAACCACTTTGGTTTCTTTAAAATGCGGGTCTTTTTTGTAAAAATGTTTGATGTACAAAGCCATCATTCCTGTAAACCAGCCGTGGCAGTGGATGACATCGGGCTGCCAGCCTAATTTTTTGAGCGTTTCAAGAACCCCCCTCACAAAAAACATGGAGCGCTCGTCGTTGTCCTTGCACACGGCTCCGTCATCCTTGACTAAGCCTTCTTTTCTTCGGAAGAAATCGTCGTTATCAATAAAGTATACTTGCATTTTTGCCGCGGAAACGGAAGCAACCTTAATAATCAAGGGGTGGTCTTGATCGTCGATGGAAATGTTCAGCCCGGACAAGCGAATCACTTCATGTAATTGATGCCGACGCTCATTAATCAGACCGTACCTTGGGGTAAAAACGCGAATTTCTTTTCCTTCCTCTTGGGTCGATTGAGCTATTCGAAGGCTATCATTCGCAACATTGGACTTGGTTAGAAATGGAGAAATCTCTTGAGAAACAAATAATACGCGCTTTTTTTCCATAGATTTCAATTTCAAATAATTAGGGGTGCGAAGGTAGGTAAAACCTATGAAAGTTCCTAAAAACGCATAGCTTTGCCGACATAAGCGACAAAATGACCCAAGAAATAAACGAGGTTTTAAGGTTATCGGAGTATGTTCAAGCGGCGAAGTTAAAAGGCAAAACAGTTGGTTTTATACCCACCATGGGCGCCTTACATGAGGGACATCTCGCGATCGTTCGTCAGGCTCGTCAAGAAAACAACGTCACCGTGGTTAGCATTTATGTGAATGAACGTCAATTCAACCATGCCGAAGACTTTGTAAAATATCCCCGCAACCGAGAAAGGGATGTTCATTTGTTGCAGGAGGAAGGGGTGGATGTTGTTTATTTCCCTCAAACGGAGCAGCTTTTTACCCCAGAAAATCTTCCGGTAAATTTTTCCTTGAAGGGATTGGAGGACGTTCTTGAAGGCGCTGCTCGGCCGGGTCATTTTAAGGGAGTGGTTGAGGTGGTACACGCCCTTTTTCTTCACGTCCAACCCACAAAAGCATATTTTGGTTTGAAGGACTTTCAACAGGTTACCATCCTACGTAAAATGGTAAAAGAGCTTAATTTACCCGTTGATTTAGTAGCAGTACCGACGGTTAGAGCTGAAAACGGGCTGGCCTTAAGCAGCCGAAACCAAAGGTTAAGCGAATGCGAACAGAATGAAGCGCTGGTATTAATTCAAACCTTATCTTTCTTGAAACAGCACTATGGTAAAATCCCCATGAAAGAATTATTGGATCAGGCCAGAACGAACATTCATCAATCCCCTTTGAAATTGGATTATTTGGAAATTATAGATCTTGAAACCCTAATTTCATTGGCAGAGGTTCAACCCCAGGCATTGGCTTGCGTTGCAGCCTTTTGCGGAGAGGTGCGTTTAATTGATAACATGCTTTTGATTGCCCAATGAATTCGATTACTTTTGCCCTCTACAAAAGCAAGGGGAAATGCAAATTCAAGTTTTAAAATCGAAAATCCACCGCGTTACGGTTACCCAAGCCGACTTAAATTACATCGGTAGCATAACCATCGATGAACGCCTTATGACCGCAGCGAACATTGTGGAAGGCGAAAAGGTACAAGTGGTGAACGTGAACAATGGAGAACGCTTGGAAACCTATGTAATTAAAGGCGAAAAAGATTCTGGAACCATTTGTTTAAACGGTCCTGCTGCCCGAAAAGCCGCGGTTGGAGACGTGGTCATTGTGATCAGTTATGCACTGATGGATTTTGAACTAGCCAAAACGTTCAAGCCGAGTTTGGTTTTCCCGAAAGAGCCCACCAACCTGTTGATTCCATGAAACGCCTGGAACACGTTCAATCAAAGATAATTTCGCCCTCACAAGCGGCTTGCTTGGCCGAAATGTATCGGTTAAGGCAACAAAAAATGGTTTTCACCAATGGGTGCTTTGATTTATTGCATTTAGGACATGTTACCTATTTGTCCCAAGCAGCGGCCTTGGGAAATAAATTGTTCGTTGCGGTTAACGATGACGCCTCGGTTCGAGGGTTAGGGAAAGGAAGCCATCGACCCGTTAATCCTGAATTTGCTCGAGCAATGGTTGTTGCCTCTTTAGGTTTTGTTGACCATGTTCTCGTTTTTTCTGAGCCAACCCCGCTGAATATCATAACGCAGATTAAACCGGACATCCTTGTTAAAGGAGCCGATTACGACGCCTCCATTTGTGACCCGTCCGACAAGCGATATATTGTCGGTAAAAAGGAAGCAGAGGCTTGGGGAGGCATTGTCCAAACCATCCCGTTGGTAGAAGGATTTTCTACCACCCTATTGCTTTCGAAGGGATAAACGCTCTCGTTGAAATTCGAACAGCAGCACAAACCCAATGAGCAAATCGAAGTTGTAGAACAAGTCCTCAATAGGAATGGTTATCAATCGCCAACCCGAAAACTCTTGTTCGTTGTACCACACAACAGGTCGATCGGTTGCTGCCCCCGTAAGTAAGCCGTTCACCAGCAGAAAAGGGATTAAACAGATGAGGTAAGTAATCACCAATTGAGTAAGCCAGTTAGGAGGCCTCAGCACCAAGGAGAAAGCAATGACTAAGGACAGTGTAACGGCCGTGTAGGGATACCATCCCAGAGGTGTTTTGATGAGTAAAAGAGCGCCCAAAAAACCAAAAATCGAGAAAAAAATACGGTTCAATAAGGCGAGGTTTCGCGGCTTGAAATAAGCACCAGTAACCTCATAAATAAAGAGGCAATTGTACGGAACAACCACGAAAAACAATACTTCTTCCAGCGGCAAATTACCAAGATATATCCCGGAAATATATTCCGGGTTAAATCCCCAAATCCCTTTTACGGTGAACCATTGGTCCCACACTAAAAACAGTCCCGAAATTAAAATGAGTGGAGCAATTAAACGGGGGATGTTCTTGTAATAGGCCACCTTTCGATCGAAACTTAGGCATAAAGGACCCAAAAACGAAAACAGGAGAATATACCCGTAAAAACTCATGCTTTGGATTTTTGAGCTAGCCAAGCTTTTTTAGCCTCACGGTAGAATCTCGGAGGAACCAGTAACATTCCAAAACAAGCACCTTCTTCCTTGTCCTGGTTTTTATGATGCACCTTATGTGCCTTTCGAATGGCATAAAAATAGGGGTGATCAACATCCCTCAAAAATTTATACCGGCGATGGATGTAAACATCGTGAATCAAGAAATAGGCAATTCCATACAAGGCGATGCCAAAACCCATCCAAACCGTAGGGTAGAAATTATACATGATTCCTAACATGATTCCTAACCATGAAGGAATGGCGTAAATCAAAAAGAAAATGTCATTTTTTTCAAAAAAACCTGCCTCTACTTGATGGTGGTCTCGGTGGAAATACCACATGAAACCGTGCATGACAAATTTATGGGTAAACCACGCCATGAATTCCATTCCGAAGAACGTTGCAATTAGAAGTAAAGGACCCCACCAAGCCATATTAAAAGAAGAATTGAATAACAAAAAACACAATCAAAGCAAAAAACAAAACCCACGTAGTATTGTTCGCTTTTACTTTGGATATTCCCACGTTGATGCCTTGTGCTAGCAACGCAACTAAAAACCAACAAATGTAATTGTAAACAGGTATTTTCCCTCCCTTCCAAAACCAATATCCGTTTTCTACCGCAACCGGTTCCATGAAATAATCAAGACCCGTCATAAGCAAGGCCGCTACCACGATAATAACCCATGGTCTTTTTATAAAAACCGCCGCAACAGCGCCCGTTACCACCGTAAGCATCGCCCAATTGACACCGATAATAAAGGGAACACCGGATATTTTTGGCCCCAAATTCGCGCCATAATAATACGAACCAAACAACCATCCCTTGTGTACTCCAATCCATTCTGCGGCAAAACCGAGGAGAAAAACGATAGCAGTAACCCAGACCAGTGGGCTTTTCCAACGGTAAGAGGACATTAAAATCAAAAAAGACAACAACAACGTATAGGGACTTAAGGGAAGCACGACGCTCCGTAAGCCGCTGACCATCAGCGATGCGATCCCCACACCATAGAGGATAAGTAATAGAATTATACCCGATCGCTCTTTCATGATTGAATCTTTCCTTTTAGGGCATTATCAATGCTTTCCTCCAGGGTGAAGAAGGGTTGAACAAGGAGGGTTTTTAATTTGCTTGAATCATAAACCCGCGTTGAATAGGCGGCGCGTGTGGACTCAATGGTCATGCCTTTTCGTTTTCCCCAAAGTAAGGACCAAGTTTCCAAAAGATACGAAAGGGGCAACGCAATCCAATACGGAGCATAAATTTTTGGACCCCGTTTTCCCATTTTTTGGCAAATGAGCGAAAAAAGGGTTTTAAAATCTTGATTGTTTCCCGTACAAAGAAACTTTTCAGAACAGAAGGAGCTTTGCATTAAAAACAGCATGGATGAGGCAACGTCTCTTGCATCTACGATGGCGTTGGCTCCGCTGGGGTAAAACGGCATTCGCTTTTTTGCAACCTTGAACATTTCCATAGACCCTTCATCCCATTTCCCCGCACCAATCACGGTACATGGGTTAATAATAACGGCATTCAACCCCTCTTCAATTCCTCTCCAAACTTCTTTTTCCGCGCCAAATTTCGACACGGAGTATCCGCTGTTTTTATCGGTGGCTTTCCATAAACACGCCTCATTAATGGTGCCCCCGGGGTTCTTTCCCAAGGCGGCGGTAGAACTTACATAACACAGTTTAAGACCCGGCTCCTGCAGGCAGGCATTCACCACATTCGCTGTCCCCTGGCGGTTGAATTCAATGCAACGGTAAAAATCAATTCGGTGGAAGGAAACAAGTGCTGCGCAATGGTAAACCTCTTTCGCATTGGAAACCACCTCTTTCAAACCGTCAACATCCAAAACATCCAAGTCTACCCAAGTGATGTTTCCGTACCACTTGGAGGCGTTCTCTGCGCCGTAATACTGAAATACTTTTTCAACGGTTGAATGGTTTTTTGAACTCCTTGCGGTTGCCGTTACAGGACCTCTTTGGGCGAGCAAATACAATAAATGACTTCCAACAAGCCCAGATCCTCCAATAACGACGGTCTTGTTGTTATGCCCCTGCATAAAGAAGATCTAATCCATGACAAAACAACTGAGCGGCATGGGTGAGTTCTTCAACGGAATGCGCCGAGGAAACAAAACCCACTTCGTATCCGCTGGGCCCCAAATAAATTCCATGATTGAGCAGATAATCGTGTAAACGGTTGAAAGAACTCATGTTGGGATCAATTTCATCGGCCCGATGGATGGTTTTTTTTCCATTGAACGAAAGCCAAAAGATGGAGGCCAAGGAAACAAGTTCAAAAGGGTATCCTTTAACCTTGGAATAGGCATTAATTCGCTCGACAAAACCGCGTGTTTTTGCTTCCATTTCACGGTAAAAATCAGGGGCCATGCACAATTCTAATTGTGCAATACCTGCGGCCATGGCCACCGGGTTACCGGAAAGTGTTCCAGCCTGATAAACCGGGCCGTCCGGCGAAACACAAGCCATTATTTCACAGGACCCTCCATAGGCGCCGACCGGAAGTCCTCCTCCAATGATTTTTCCGTAGGTTACGATATCGGGTTGAATGCCATAAAGTTCAACGGCTCCTCCAAAAGCCACCCGGAACCCCGAGATTACCTCATCAAAGATTAGCAACACCTTGTGTTTCCAGCAAAGCGACCGCAAGCATTGCAGAAAAGACAGGTCTTGCAGTAATAACCCGTTGTTTGCAGGAACCGGCTCTATGATTGCCGCGGCCAATTCGTTGCCGTAGGCTTTGAAGGTTTGTTCCAGGAGTTCGATGTCGTTGAGGGGCAACACAAGGGTCTCTTGTGCAATGGAATCGGGAACGCCTGCACTGGAAGAGGTGCCCAAGGTTACTAATCCGCTTCCTGCTTTTACTAAAAGGGAGTCTACGTGTCCGTGATAACAACCTTCAAACTTTAAAATTTTCGCCTTTTGGGTATAGCCCCTGGCCAAGCGAAGGGCGGACATTACCGCCTCGGTACCTGAGCTTACAAAACGCATCTTTTCCACATGAGGTAAACGCTCTTTGAGCATTTGGCCCAGTTCGTTTTCAAGGCGAGTAGGAGCACCGAAACTTGATCCGTTTTTTAAGGTTTTGATGATTTTTTCTTCAACGTACGGATGCGCATGTCCGTGAATTAACGGACCCCAAGAATTGCAAAAATCGAGAAATTCATTACCGTCTTCGTCCCACACACGGGACCCCTTTCCACGGGCGAAAAACAAGGGGGTGCCGCCTACGCCCTTAAAGGCCCTTACGGGAGAATTTACTCCGCCCGGAAACAGGCTTAAGGCCTTTTGGTAATGTCGTGCAGACTGCGTGCGGTTAAGTTGGCCCATTGTTCCTTATCTTTGACGCAAAAATACGAAACAGAAGCGGATGAATTTTGAAAACTCTTTAGAATTTGCAAAAGCATTGGACGCCCAAGATCCCTTAAAGGCGCACCGAGAATCCTTTTTAATTCCAACGTTTGGCAAGAAAAACACCGTCTATTTCACGGGCAATTCTCTCGGACTTCAGCCTAAAAACGCGCAAAAGTACATTTTAGAAGAGCTGCAGGATTGGGCAAACTTGGGGGTAGAAGGGCATTTTGAGGCTCGAAGGCCGTGGTATTCTTATCACGAAATCTTAACGGAAAAAACCGCCCGAATCGTTGGGGCTTTACCCTTAGAGGTTTGCACCACCCATAGCCTTACCACCAACCTGCATTTGTTGATGAGCTCCTTTTACCGCCCCCAGGGCAAACGAACGAAAATTTTATGCGAAGCGAAAGCTTTTCCCAGCGATCAGTATGCCCTTGAAAGCCAAATAAGGTGGCATGGATTACCTGCTTCCGATTTGGTAATGGTTGGTCCTCGGGAAGGGGAACATCTAATTCACGAAGAGGATATTTATGCTAAAATTGATGCGTTAGGAGACGAATTGGCCTTGGTGCTCTGGGGAGGGGTAAATTATTACACCGGACAGTATTTCGACCTTCAGCAAATTACGCAAAAAGGCCATGCCGTAGGCGCGGTCGTTGGGTTTGATTTAGCCCATGCCGCGGGCAATGTGAATTTGCAGCTTCACGATTGGGGGCCCGATTTTGCTGCGTGGTGCGGATACAAATATTTGAACTCATCTCCCGGAGGGGTTTCCGGTTATTTTGTGCATGAACGTCATGCGTTTCGAAAAGACCTTCCAAGGCTAGCGGGTTGGTGGGGACACAACAAAGAAAGCCGTTTCAAAATGGAGCCTGGGTTTGATCCTTTACCCGGCGCAGAGGGTTGGCAGTTGAGCAATGCCCCCGTTCTTGGAATGGCGGCTCATTTGGCCTCGCTAGAAATATTTGATGCTGCCGGAATGGAGGCTATTGGAAGGAAAAGAGATCTTCTTACTGCGTATCTGTGGTTTGTGATTGATGAGGTTTCCAAAAGAATATCAGAAAACGGCGTTTTGGAAATAATCACCCCCGAAAACCCCGAAAAGAGGGGGGCTCAATTATCCATGTTGCTCGCAACACACGGCATAGAGTGTTTTAACCGCTTAAGCGCCTCCGGGGTAATAGCCGACTGGAGGGAGCCCAATGTAATCCGCGTTGCTCCTGCACCGCTCTACAATCGATTCGAAGACGTTTATTGGTTCGGTCAACACCTTTTCAAGGCGCTGCAATAGGCAAAAACAACTTCCGGAAAGTGCTGTAATTCCAAAAGCCGTATTTTTCGCTCCAAAGATTCCGGAGATTCTTCCGGTGAAAGTGAACAGCAAAATTGAGCTATAATTCTTCCTTCGTCGTAGTTTTCATTCACCAAGTGAACGGTAATTCCGCTTTCTTTTTCTTGGTTTTCAATTACTTTACGGTGCACATGAATGCCGTACATGCCTTTGCCTCCGTATTTTGGCAGCAAGGATGGGTGTAGGTTAAGTATTCTATCGGGAAAAAGGTTCAGTAATTCGGGGGTGATTTTACGCAAGAATCCCGCCAAAACAAGCACCTCTATTCGATGGTTTTCCACAAGAAGCTTCACTTTTGTGATGTCCCAGGGCTCGATGTGCTCAAAGGCAACCGCGGTTTGTGAGCAAAATTCGGACATCTCTGCATTTACTTGGGTTGATACGACCAACGCTACGCGTATACAATCCCCTTTCAACGATTGTTGAATTACGTTTTTGGCATTGCTGCCTTTTCCGGAGATCATAAGTGCTATGCGGATGGGGTTTTGCATGGCTCAAAATTAGGGAATACTGACCTTGGATTAGAGGTTTAGTTTTCCTTATAAAATAAAAAGAGCGAATTATTTTGATTTTATCGAGTTTGTTTTTTTCTTTGCAAGCTTAAACCTTTAAATAAAAGTAAGATGTCTGAAATTAAAAGTAAAGTAATCGCCATCATTGTTGATAAATTGAACGTTGAAGAAGCTGAAGTAACGGATACTGCAAGTTTCACGAATGATTTAGGTGCGGACTCTTTAGATACCGTTGAATTGATTATGGAATTCGAAAAACAATTTGGCATTTCCATTCCTGACGATAAAGCAGAAACCATTCAAACGGTTGGCGACGCGGTTTCGTACATCGAAGAAAACGCGAAATAGTAAAATTTTATTAGCAACCAATGCAGTTAAAACGAGTCGTTGTAACTGGGCTTGGCGCGCTCACGCCCATCGGAAATTCTCTAGAAGAATATTGGGAAAACCTCCTTCAAGGGAAGAGCGGAGCAGCCAATATTCAGCAATTCGATGCGTCGTTGTTTAAAACGCATTTTGCGTGTGAGGTAAAGAATTTTGATGTTGAACAGTTTTTGGACCGTAAAGAGGCTCGAAAATTGGATCAATTCACCCAGTATGCTTTGGTTTCTGTAATGGAAGCAGTTGAGCACTCCAAAATATTAGAGTCTTCTCCGAATTTGGATAAAATCGGTGTGGTTTGGGGTTCTGGAATTGGTGGATTGAAAACGTTTCAAGACGAAGCACAAGGGTTTTTTGAAGGGGATGGAACTCCCCGTTTCAACCCGTTTTTCATTCCTAAAATGATCGCGGATATCGCTGCGGGTCATATTTCTATAAAGTACGGTTTCCGCGGCCCCAACTATGTTACGGTTTCGGCTTGTGCCTCTTCGAACAATGCGCTAATTGATGCATTCAATTTGATTCGACTCGGAAAAGCAGATGCCATTGTGAGTGGAGGATCTGAGGCGGCAGTGAATGAAATGGGAATGGGAGGATTCAATGCACTGAAGGCTCTTTCCACGCGAAATGAATCTCCAGAAACGGCGTCACGCCCGTTCGATTCAGACCGGGACGGTTTTGTTTTAGGTGAAGGAGCAGGAGCGTTAATTCTCGAGGAGTACGAGCACGCAAAACGACGAGGAGCGACCATTTATGCTGAAATCGTCGGCGGAGGAATGTCGGGAGACGCCCATCACATAACCGCGCCACATCCGGAAGGAATAGGCGCCCGTAATACCATGATAGCAGCACTGGAGGACGCTGAAATCGCTCCGGATAAAATCGATTATATCAACGTTCATGGAACGTCGACTCCTTTGGGAGATGTTGCCGAAATCAAAGCCATTCAAGCGGTCTTCGGAGAGCATGCTTATGCATTGAACATCAGTTCTACGAAGTCCATGACAGGACACCTTTTGGGCGCAGCAGGAGCAATTGAAGCCATCGCTTGTGTTATGGCAGTTCGTAACGATAAAGTACCACCGACGATTAATCATCAAACGGCAGACCCAGAAATTGATCCAAAAATGAACCTTACGTTGAATAAGGCCCAAGAAAGACCTGTGCAATATGCCATGTCGAATACGTTTGGTTTTGGTGGACACAATACCAGCGTAATCTTTAAAAAATACGTCCAATAATTGGCTATATCCTTACGTATTTTACGCAAGAAACGAAGCGAAGAAGAGATTCTTTTAATACGTTTTATTATTGACCATTTTGGTTATCGTCCCAAAAAATTGGAGGTTTTTTGTACCGCATTAACCCACCGATCCATGGAGTTAAGCGATGAATCTAAAAGCAACGAACGATTGGAGTTTTTGGGAGACGCAGTGTTAGATGCCGTGGTGGCAGAGTTGCTTTTTAAAAAGTTTCCTGGAAACGATGAAGGGTATTTGACCAAATTAAAATCGAAAGTGGTTAACCGTAAAACGCTGTCTGACATAGGAGAACGGATGAATATTCGATCGAAGTTGAGGTATAACGACTCTCGGCAAATAAATGTCGCTAGTTTGGAGGGAAATGCCTTTGAGGCGTTAATCGGAGCAATTTATTTGGACGGCGGTTTTGAAGTCGCGCGTAAATGCGTTCAAAACCACGTATTAAGGAAGTATGTCGATCTTAACAAACTTTTAGAAGAAGAAATAGATTTTAAATCGCGTTTAATTATTTGGTGCCAAAAGAAGCGGTTAAAGTTCAGTTTTGATGTGGAAAGTGAACAGCATGTCCGCGGTTCTTGGGAATATGTGGTACAAATCCATATTAACGGAAGAGAATCTGGTAAGGCAAAAGGTCAATCTAAGAAACAAGCGGAACAATTGGCGGCTCAAGACACCTTGAAATTATTAGGTGAAATTTAAAAGGCATTGTTTTTTTTCGTTACTTTGTAAAAACAATTAGGTATGTGGACAGATTTTGTATACGCTATCGGTGACGCTTTTCAATGGTCGTTTGGTTTTTTCGAGTTCGTTCAGAATTATTTCAACAACCTCCTGCTTGCTTTAGGTTTTGTTGGGTTTGCTTACTGGATGAGCGTTCAAAACAAGCTGAGTAAAAAAGCAAACGTTCCATCCGAAGTAAACGAGGATGGTTTCGAGGGTTGGTACAAGGAAGAGAATAGGCAGATTAAATAGCATTAATTTTAAAGTAAATAAAAAAGGGGAAGCACAAGCTTCCCCTTTTTGTTTTGTATAACGGGTCTATTTGGAGGATTTTACCGCTGAAATAAGGAATTCCCGGTTCATTCTAGCAATGTTCTCTATGGAAATCCCTTTCGGACATTCTACTTCACAAGCGCCTGTATTGGTGCAATTACCAAAGCCTTCTTCATCCATTTGACGCACCATATTTAAAACGCGTTCTTGAGCTTCCACTTTTCCTTGAGGAAGCAAAGCATATTGAGAAACTTTAGCTCCTACAAAAAGCATGGCAGAACTGTTTTTACAAGCCGCAACACAAGCGCCACACCCGATGCACGCAGCCGCTTCAAAGGCTTTATCTGCGTCTTCTTTTGGAATGGGAATAGCATTGGCATCCATCGTCCTTCCGGAAGTATTAACGGAAACAAAACCTCCCGCTTGTTGAATTCTATCAAACGCCGAACGGTCTACCACGAGGTCTTTTACAATAGGGAAGGCTCGAGACCTCCACGGTTCAACATAAATCGTTTCTCCGTCCTTGAATTTACGCATGTGAAGCTGACACGTGGTGGTACCTGTATCCGGACCATGCGCACGGCCGTTGATGTATAAAGAGCACATTCCGCAAATACCCTCACGGCAATCGTGATCGAAAGCTACCGGTGATTTTTGCTCGTTGATGAGCTGTTCGTTCAATTGGTCCAACATCTCAAGAAAGGAGCTGTCCGTAGAAACGTTATTTAAGGCATAGGTTTCCAAGGCCCCTTTGGCTTGGCTGTTTTTCTGCCGCCAAATTTTAAGCGTAATATTGATGAATTTCGTTGCCATAATTTTCGTTATTTATAGTTTCGTGCTGCGATTTTAATGAATTCATAGTCCAGCTTTTCTTCATGTAGAGTAGCTTTACTTGCATCTGGACCCGTATATTCCCATGCCGCCACCATTTTATACCGCTCGTCGTTGCGTAGGGTTTCTCCTTCTCCGTCTTGATATTCCTCCCTAAAGTGTCCTCCGCACGATTCATTTCGGTTCAAGGCGTCCACGGCCATCAATTGACCTAGCTCTAAGAAATCAGCAACACGAAGGGCTTTTTCCAATTCAGGATTCAATTCGTTGGCATCCCCCGGAACTTGTACGTCTCGGTAAAATTCTTCGCGTAATGCAGCAATTTCCTCTGTGGCCTGTTTAAGCCCGGCCTCATTTCGTCCCATTCCAACTTTATTCCACATGATCAGACCGAGTTTTTTGTGGAAGTAATCCACAGAACGAGAGCCTTCATTGCTTAGGAACATCTGGATCCGGTCCTTTACTTCTTTTTCCGCCGCATCAAATTCGGGTGCATCCGTAGAAACTTTACCGGTTCGAATGTCATCGGCCAGATAATTCGAGAGGGTATAAGGCAATACGAAGTAACCGTCGGCTAAGCCCTGCATCAAAGCGGATGCGCCAAGACGGTTTGCACCGTGGTCGGAAAAATTCGCCTCACCCGTTACAAAACAACCGGGAATGGTGCTTTGCAAGTTATAATCAACCCATACTCCCCCCATGGTGTAATGCACTGCGGGATATATCTTCATCGGCGTTTCATACGGATTTTCATCCGTGATTTTTTCGTACATCGCAAAAAGGTTTCCATACTTTTCTTCAATCCACTTTTTCCCCAAGGCTAGGATGGTTTCTTGCGAAGGATTATGGTCTCCTTTGGCGTAGGCCGCTTGTTTTCCTTTGCTTTGAATTTCCGATGAAAAATCAAGGTATACGCCCTCGTTTGTATCGTTGGCTTCAATGCCGATACCGGCATCGCAACGTTCTTTTGCGGCGCGAGAAGCAACGTCTCTAGGAACTAAGTTGCCAAACGCAGGATATCGGCGCTCCAAGAAATAATCTCGCTCGTCTTCGGCAATTTGAGTTGGTTTTAAACGGCCTTCACGAATGGCTTCTGCGTCTTCTTTTTTCTTCGGCACCCAAATTCTTCCCGAGTTTCTCAAGGACTCCGACATCAACGTTAGTTTCGACTGATTGGTTCCGTGAACCGGGATGCACGTAGGGTGAATTTGCACAAAGCAAGGATTGGCAAAGTATGCGCCTCTTTTGTGAACCTTCCATCCCGCAGAAACGTTGCTTCCCATCGCATTTGTGGAGAGGAAGTACACGTTCCCGTAGCCTCCTGAGGCAATTACCACCGCATGAGCGCTGTGCCGTTCAATTTCTCCCGTAATCAGATTCCGTGCAATAATCCCTCGGGCTTTTCCATCGATGACCACCAAGTCCATCATTTCATGACGGCTGTACATCGTTACTCTACCTTGTCCAATTTGACGTGAAAGCGCGGAATACGCTCCCAAAAGCAGTTGTTGTCCTGTTTGACCCGCAGCATAAAACGTTCGTTGTACTTGGGTCCCTCCAAACGAACGGTTGTCTAATAATCCCCCGTATTCTCTTGCGAAAGGAACTCCTTGAGCAACGCATTGATCGATAATGTTTCCGGAAACTTCTGCCAAACGGTAAACGTTGGCTTCGCGGGCGCGGTAATCTCCACCCTTAATGGTGTCATAAAACAAACGATAAACAGAGTCTCCGTCGTTTTGGTAGTTTTTCGCAGCGTTGATGCCTCCTTGTGCTGCAATGGAATGCGCTCTTCGCGGCGAGTCTTGGAAACAAAAAGCTTTTACATTGTACCCCATCTCGCCAAGGGAAGCTGCGGCAGAAGCTCCGGCCAAACCGGTTCCAACAACGATTACATCGATTTTTGGACGGTTATTGGGCGCTACCAATTTCATGTGGTTTTTGTGGTTGGTCCACTTTTCAGCTAAGGGGCCTTCCGGTATTTTAGCGTCTAATTTTGACATCGTGATGAGATTAAATCGTTATTTCAAATAAATTAAAACGGTGATAAGGGCAAACAACCCGGGAACAAGTACAGCGAAAAGTTTTCCTGCATTGTGGATTAGTGGCGTGTAACGCTTGTGGTTCAGACCGAGGGACTGAAATCCCGAAGCGAAACCGTGCCACAAGTGAAATGCTAAAGCGCCCATAGAAAACACATACAAGAGCATGTAAGCTAGGGCCATATCATTTTTCTTCGGGTTGAAGAAGTCCATAACCACCGTATGCAAATCTTTGTATCCTTCCGCAACTTTAACGTTGATGCTGGCCATATAAAGTTCAGTCTTGTTTTTTACCACTACTTCATCGCTTTTGGGGATGATTTGCATGTTGTGGGTATAATACACTTCTTGTTTTTGAGCAGCTCCCATTGGGCCCGGTACAGAAACGGTGTAGGTGTGTAAAGGAATGTCTTCTTTAATTTTCGCTTTCCACCAAAAATTGGCCATGTGGGTTACAATGAAAACAAGAATCAAAGTTCCCAATACTGCCATGTAGCGTGAGGGTAGAGCGCTGTTGGCTCCAGGCTTGCTGTAAGCATAGCCTTGAGGTCGAGCTTTTTTGTTTTGGTAGGTAAGGTAAAACCCTTGTGCCGCGTGAAAAATAATGGAAAAATACGTCACATACGAAAGCACCTTGATAAAAGGATTATGTCCCATGAAATAGGCATATTCGTTAAAGGCTCTACGGCCTTCTTCACCTGTTTTCAAGATTAACTGCATGTTCCCGGCAAGGTGACCTATTAAAAAGGTGCAAAGGAATAAACCGGTTAAGGCCATCCATACCTTTTTAACAATGGAAGAGTTGAGCATGGTTTTTATCGACATAAGTTAATTTTTAACGTTACAAAGGTACGGCTATCAACAAATAAATCCGCGGTGGGTTTTTATTTAGAATGATTTTAGATAAACAACGAAGACCCTTGTTCAGTAACGGTTAATCGGACCGATTTCCCCAAGATAAGCGCCTGATTATCATCGATGTGGCCCGCAGGAACCCCGAAAGCTACAGGGATGTTTAAGTTGCCGACTTGCTCCACTACCAATTCCTCTAGGGTTTTACCGAACGGCACGTCTGTATCTTCCATGTCCGTAAATCCTCCAAGAATTAGCCCTTTGATGTTATGAAAGGCTCCCGCCATCCGCAAGGCGTACAGCATGCGGTCTATTTTATACAGGTGTTCTCCCACATCTTCTAAAAACAAAATTTTGTCGCGAAAATCACAACACAGGGGGGTCCCTAATTGGCTGTAGACCAAGGTCATGTTACCACCGATCAGCACGCCCGAACATTCCCCCAATTGGTTAAGGGGGTGTTTTGGCCCAGTTACAGCAAAGGGCTTCCCAAACAAAGCCTTTTTCAAGCTAGATAGCGCACTTTCACTTCCTGTGGTAAAGCCCAAGGGCATGATTCCATGAATGCTCTGAAACCCTTCTTGTTGAATTTTCTGATGCAAGAGGGTAATGTCGCTGAAGCCAATAACCCACTTAGGACGTTGTCGAAAACGATCCCAAGAAAGGTGCTCAATCAGTCGAACGCAACCATAACCTCCTCGAGCACACACAATGGCCGCAAACTCCGGTGCATCAAGTCCCTTTTGAAAGTCAGCGAGCCGTTCTTGGTCGGTTCCTGAAAAATAATGATACCGGCCTAAGCAATGTTCGGCGATTTCAACGCTTAATCCCCAGCTTTCGATCATTTCTTTTGCCGCATAAACGGGGGACTCTTCAATGGCTTTTGCCGGTGCGGTAAGGTAAACGGTGTCTCCAGCGCTTAAAAAAGGGGGGGCAATCATGGTTGAGCGATGAGGTGTTGAGCAAGCATTAAATCCAAGGGGGTCGTGATTTTGATGTTTTCGTCGTTGCCTTGTATCAGTCCCACCTTTTTGCCGATCCGTTCCACAAGGCTTGCATCATCGGTAAGGCTTGGGTCGAACGCCTGTTGATAGGCTGTGCGTAAAATCTCGGTGGCAAAACATTGAGGGGTTTGTACGCTCAGGTACTCACTCCGAGGAACCGCCTGGCTGCCGTTCAGCGTTGATTTTCGAAGCGAGTCCCTCAAAGGAACGACCGGCACAACGCCGTCGTTCGATGCGATAGCCGCTTGGATTCTTTCCACGGTTTCTCGCGAAACAAAGGGTCGAACTGCGTCGTGAACCCCGGTCCAAGGCGTATCCACCAAGGCAAGCGCGTTTTTAACGGAGTCGTAGCGCTCTCGGCCCCCATCGACCAGCACGCAGCGCTTTTCCAAAGAAAATCCTCGAAGGTGCGCTTGCACATAGTCCCTCCACAAAGGATCCATTGACACAATGAATTTGGGTTCTTCAAAATAGCGATCTAAGGCAAGTAAGGTGTGTAACAGAATCGGTTTTTCTTGAATTTCCAAGTATTGTTTGGGTCGGTCGGCCCCCATGCGAGAACCAACACCCCCAGAAGGAACAATAAGCGTCCAAGGATTCATGCTCAAAAATAAGCATATTCTTTCATCAATTCCTCGCGGACCTTGAGCAGGAATATCCTTCCTTTTCCTACCTTTGCTTCATTAATTAATCCATGACGCCTAATAAATCCTTGCACTTATATAACAGCCTAAGCGGGAAAAAAGAACCCTTTGTTCCCATCCACGAAGGCCGAGTGGGAATGTACGTTTGCGGTCCCACCTTGTACAGCGAGCCGCACATGGGCAACATGCGCACCTTTATCAATTTTGACTTCATTTACCGTTGCCTTTTGCATTTTGGCTATCAGGTAAAATATGTTCGAAACATTACCGATGCAGGACATATCACCAATAGTGCAGGCCAAGAAGTGGATAGCATCGGAAGCGCTGCTCGTTTAGAACAAGTTCAGCCCCTTGAAATCGTGTACAAATACAATGTTAAATTTCAGGAGTTACAACGGCTCTACAACTTGCTGCCACCCAACATTGAACCCACGGCAACAGCGCACATACAGGAACAAATTGAGGTTATCGAACAAATTTTGGAAAACGGATTCGCTTACGTTGAAAACGGGTCGGTGTACTTCGACGTTAAAGCGTATTTGCAGCATTTTCCTTACGGAGAGCTTAGTGGACGAAAAGTGGAAGAATTGGAACACGAAACCCGAGCCTTGAATGCACAAGAAGAAAAACGTTTTTTTGCCGACTTCGCCCTTTGGAAAAAAGCCCAACCTGACGACATGCAAGTTTGGCGAAGCCCTTGGGGTAATGGCAATCCCGGTTGGCACATTGAATGCACGGCAATGTCGACAAAATACCTGGGAAAACAATTCGATATTCACGGAGGAGGCATGGATTTAAAGTTTCCTCACCACGAAGACGAAATCGCACAGAATTGTGGCTCTTTTGGTTGCAATCCCGCACGTTATTGGTTGCATGCCAACATGCTGAACGTCAACGGGCAGAAAATGAGTAAGTCTTTTGGCAACTATTTCTTGCCCAAGGAAATAGTGGAAGGAAGCTCTCCCTTGTTCAGCAAGCCCTATGCGGCGTCGGTGGTACGGTTTTTCATGCTCCAAGCCCATTATCGCAGCACCCTCGACATCACCGAAGAAGCCTTGAACGCCTCTGAAAAAGGATTTGAGCGCCTTATGGAAGGGCTTTCGCTATTGGACAAGGTCAGCCCGAGTAAGGAATCAAGTTTTTCCGTAGAAGACTGGAAACAAAGCGCAGAATCCGCCTTATTGGACGATTTTAATGCCCCTATCTTAATTGCAAACCTCTTTGAGGCCGTTAAACAAATCCACGCACTCAACGAAGGTAAAGCGCAACTCAACGAAACGGACTTGTCCTTGTTCAAGGCCACTCTTGCGCATTTAACGTTTGAGGTATTAGGCATTGAGCCAATTGAAAACCAAGGAAACGATCGATTGGCCGGCGTTATGGAAGTCGTAATGGCCTTGCGTCAAAAAGCCCGAGAACAAAAAGATTGGGCAAGCTCCGACATGATCCGAGACGGACTCGCTAAAGCCGGGATTCAAATCAAAGACGGTAAAGAAGGAACTACATGGGGGTAATATGGCATTAATAAAAGCTTGCAGGGGCCATGAACCCTCCTTTGGAAACAACTGCTATTTAGCGGAAAACGCTACCGTAGTGGGGGATGTTATCATGGGCGACGATTGTTCCGTTTGGTTCAATGCGGTCGTTCGTGGCGATGTAAATTCCATCCGCATAGGCAACCAAGTCAACATACAAGACGGTGCCGTGTTGCATTGCACCTACGAGAAGACGACCTTAACCCTGGGCAATGCCGTATCCGTTGGTCATAATGCCTTGGTGCACGGCTGCACCGTTGAAAACGAAGTGTTGATTGGCATGGGGGCTATTGTGATGGACCACTGCTATATTGAATCCAATTGCATCATTGCAGCGGGAGCAGTGCTTTTAGAAGGAACGCGGGTTGAATCTTGGAGCGTTTATGCAGGCGTTCCCGCCAAAAAGGTGAAAACACTGAGCCCCGAACTGTTTGCCGGGGAAGTTCAGCGGATTAGTAAAAACTACATGCTTTACGCAAGCTGGTTTAAAGACGAAAGTCATTAAGCCAAAAATTTTGTTACTTTGTAGAAATTTAAAGCCCATGCGCAACAGTTTGCTGATCCTTGCCGCAGTCTTTCTCCTGTTCGGTTGTAAAAAATACCCCGAGGGAGGCTACCGAAAAATGGCGAAAAACAACATTTATGGTACTTGGAAATTAACCGAATACTATCTGAACGGTTTTGAATATTCCGATACGGTCATTGTAGTGAATTTACAAGAGACCTTCAACGAAGGAGGAACCTTTACGCGTTCCTACATTGATGCTACGGGAACCTACCGCGCTTGCGAAGGAGGTTACGATATTGCTGCGGAACGCACCATCCTGAAAATTTTCCCAGACAGCACCTATCAAATTACCCCAACGGCAACAGTTATGTCTACCAACTTTTACATCAACCGCCTTACGAAAAAGGACTTGTGGTATTCTTTTCAGACAGGATCAAGCCTTCACCAGCTGCGCTTTACTAAAATTAAATAGGGCATGAAGTACCACCTCATTGACCGCGAGCTCTTTGTGCGAAACCGCGCGAAGTTTACGGCCTCCATGGAGAAAAACACCTTGGCGGTGTTCAATTCCAACGACATTTATCCCATTTCTTCAGACGCTACGATGCCTTTTCAGCAACATCGCGATATTTTTTACTTATCCGGCGTAGATCAAGAAGAGTCTATTTTGGTCTTGTTTCCAACGGCCAGCAATCCCGCCCATCGGGAGGTCTTGTTTTTACGAGAAACCAATGAAACCATTGCCATTTGGGAGGGAGAGAAACTAACCAAGGCCAAGGCCTTTGAAACTTCGGGAATAAAAACCGTGTATTGGTTGAATCAATTCCCAACCATCTTTAAGCAATTGATGGCCGAAGCACAGGGAATTTATTTAAATACGAATGAACACCTGCGAGCCAACACGGAAGTTGAAACCCGAGAAGACCGATTTATAAAGCAAGTCAAAACGGATTATCCGGCCCATCAGGTGTATAAATCGGCGCCGATTTTGCATAAATCCCGATCGATTAAGGAAGTCGTAGAACTGGCCTTAATGCAAACGGCTTGCGATATTACCGAGAAAGGGTTTCGCCGCGTATTGGATTTTGTAAAACCAGGCGTTTGGGAATATGAAATTGAAGCGGAATTTTCCCATGAATTTCTAAGAAACCGTTCCCAAGGCTTTGCCTACACGCCCATTATTGCTTCGGGCAAAAATGCCTGTGTGTTGCATTACATTGAAAACAACCAGTCCTGCCAAGATGGGGATGTAATCCTTTTAGATGTGGGGGCTGAATACGCCAATTATTCCTCGGATTTAACGCGCTGTATTCCTGTGAACGGAAGGTTTACCCCCCGTCAAAAAGCAATGTACAACGCGGTGCTTCATGTGAAAAAAGAAGCCACGAAATTATTAGTTCCAGGCACCCTCATGGCGGAATACCACAAGCAGGTGGGCACCCTCATGGAAGAGCAGTTAGTGAACTTGGGATTGATTTCCATTGAGGACATCAAAAATCAAGATGCTGCATGGCCGGCTTACAAGAAATATTTCATGCATGGAACGTCACATTTCTTGGGTTTAGATACTCATGATGTGGGCCTTTGGCACGAACCGATTCAAGCCAACATGGTGTTTACCGTGGAACCGGGGATTTATATTCCCGAAGAAGGGTTGGGCATTCGTTTGGAAGACGATGTGGTGGTGCAGGCGAGCGGCGAGCCGTTCAATTTAATGCGCAACATTCCCTTAGAGGCAGAGGAAATCGAGGAGTTGATGAACCGTGGCTAAGCGGCTGCATTATCAAGTATTCGGCGAAGGACCCCTCACAGTTTACCTGCACGGTTATCTGGAGTCTTCCACCATGTGGGAACCGCTAAAGTTGAATGAAATTCCAGGAACCAAGGTGCTTATAGACCTTCCGGGTCATGGGAAATCTCCCTTGTTCGATCATAGGGAAGTTCCATCCATTAAATTCATGGCCGATGAGGTGGCACGGGTTATTTCGGAAATTAATCCAACCCAATACCGCGTCGTAGGGCACAGCATGGGCGGCTATGTGGCCTTGGAGTTGGCGGCCAATACCCCGAAAGACATCATGAAGCCGAGCCATATCACCTTGTTAAACTCCAATTGTTGGTCCGACAGTGAAGCCAAGCAAGCAGATCGTCTGCGGGTAGCCCGAATTGCGTTTACCGGCAAGGAGCTTTTCATTAATGAAGCCATTCCTAACTTATTTGCACGTCCAGCGGATTTTCAAAAGGAAATTGTAGCCATGAAAGAGGAGGCGAAGGCGATGACCTCGGAAGCGATAGCCTATGCGGCCTTGGCCATGCGCGCACGCACGGATTACACGTTTTGGGTATTGGAAAACCCGAGCAAGGTTCGGTTCATACACGGAGCACTCGACCGCTTGGTGAGCGTTGAGGAGTTGCACCAACGTCTATTGCCCGCAGCCGACCAAGCGGCACCAGAAATCATCATCCTCTCGAACGCTGGCCACATGGCACACCAGGAAGCCACGGAAGAAGTGGTGAGGGGAGTGTTTGGGTAGGCGATAACTAGGGTTTATTCCCGGGTGCGGGTTTAACCCGCACCCGGGGTGCTTCAAAGCTATCTAGGATTCCATCGGAATCCCACAAGTTTGTTTCATGGTGTAAAAATGAATGCACGACCCCGTGGGGGTCGAATAGGCTGTGTTCGCGGGCTTGTTTACGAGCGCGCAAAGCGAATGAGTGGAGAATAATCTCCAAGATCGGCCATTTTCAAAGCCTTCAAATATGCACTTCGTTGTTCGGAAGATTCAACCAAGCCATGGTGTCCCCAAGAAAACGTTTCAAGTCCAAAGACATGTGCCGCCATCAAATCCGCCATAATTCGAGAATGCCTCCCGTTGCCATTGGGAAAGCAATGTATGGATACTAAACGATGCTTAAATCGTAGTGTAATTTCTTCAGGGGGATAAGTCTCATGGGTTATCCAAAAGGTGGTGTCATCGATGAGCCGCCTAAGTTCTATGGGAATTTTAACCCAGTCCACGCCAATATTGGTTTGCGTTTTCCGGAATTGACCCGCCCAGCGCCATACGATACCGAACATGCGTTGATGAAGCTGTACCATGAAATCTTTGGTAAGTACGTCCGTGATTTTTCGTTTTGATTGAATCCACACTAATGCTTCATTGATATTCGCTTGCTCAAATTCATTCAACTGCTTTTGTGTAGCAATGGTTTTGATTTTCAACCCATCGATCTGATCGGGATCCAACGGCGTTTGACCATCTTGGTAGTTAAGAATTAATCCCATAAGCTTTTTGGCATGTTGTCAGCGAGTTCCCTTGTCAGTCTTTCTAACTCTTGGGTTTGGCTCTCTTGATTAGTCTCTTGACCCTCTAATCGCATGGTTTGATTCGATTGGATTAAAATTTCCTGCGCTTTCTTTTTTGCTTGTTGTGTAATGGTGTTTTTTATGGAACCACTCTTGGGTTTAAAATAATATACCAGTTCCATATCCATTGCATTTGCCGCTTTTTTTAAGGTAGCTAATGTAATTGCCTCGGTTTGTTCCCTTTTTTCAAAATTGGTTAGCGCACTTGCCGATACTCCAACGCGATGTGCAAGCTGCCTTAAGGACATACCCAAAGCCAATCGAGTATATTGAATCCATCCAACGGATAATTTAATCGAATGATTTCCCGTGTTGTAGGACTGGATTAATTCATCCAGGTGCTTTTGGGTAAGGGTTCTTTTAAAATAATTCATAACTTAAAAGTTTATAAATACAGCACAAATATAAACCTTTAAATTAAATTTAGAAATAATAATATTAACTTGTGGATTAAAAAAAACAAAAAAGCACTTGCTGGTTATTCGTGTCTTGTGGGTTTATCCCTGACTGCGGGTTTAAACCCTTACCCAGGGATGCTTTAAAACAAATAAAAAACAACGCTTGCTCCGATGTCGCAACCTTTCTTTTTTGCTTTTTATTTACATGGGATTATCCACCTTCGCTTCGCTGAGGCGGATGAACCCGAGAGGTGGTGCTTCAAAGCCATCAAAAGTAACGCTTGCTCCGATGTCGCAACCTTTCTTTTTTGATTTTTTCCCGTTGTTAAAGCAAGCTTTCCCACCGGTCTAAAAGCAAAAAAGCCAGCCTTTCGGCTAGCTGTTGATGGCTTTGGCGGAGAGAGAGGGATTCGAACCCTCGATACACTTTTGGCGTATACACACTTTCCAGGCGTGCTCCTTCAACCACTCGGACACCTCTCCAACGGAGCGCAAAGGTATTTGAATTTTTCGGTGTTGCAAAACACTTCCTAGGACACCTAAATAATTTCCTGAATTTCAGTTTGTATAAGCACAATTTCACATAAATTAGCGAAATTTTTTTCCATGTCGGGTTCTTATCATAAAATCTCTTTTGCTGGCGTCCTCATTACCATTGGTATTGTTTTTGGAGACATCGGCACCTCTCCCCTATACGTTTTTCAGGCGATTACCGGACAAGGATCCCACTTGAGCCGCGATTTTGTGGTCGGTGGTTTGTCCTGCGTTATTTGGACACTCATCCTGTTAGCGACCATTAAGTACATTTATTTCGCCTTGAACGCTGACAACAAAGGCGAGGGAGGGATTTTTGCCTTGTATGCTTTGTTGAAAGAAAAAAAGGCGAAATGGATTGTTATACCCGCACTCATTGGCTGCGCCACGCTTCTTGCGGATGGTTTCATCACGCCCGCCATTTCCATTTCTTCCGCCGTTGAAGGAATCAACAACATCAACCCCGACGTTCCGGTGATTCCCATTGTTGTTGGAATTATCATTGCCCTTTTCTCCATTCAGCAATTTGGAACAGCGGTCATCGGTAAAGCCTTTGGTCCGATCATGGTTTTGTGGTTTGGGTATTTAGCTTATTTAGGTTTCATCAACGTGAGCAAAAACCCTTCGGTATTGGCCGCGTTTAATCCCAT
The DNA here is from genome assembly GCA_947500875.1 of Flavobacteriales bacterium. Taxonomy (GTDB): domain Bacteria; phylum Bacteroidota; class Bacteroidia; order Flavobacteriales_D; family Crocinitomicaceae; genus UBA952. The sequence goes on from CANMUN010000002.1 coordinate 64,951, forward strand.
GGAAGCCATTAACTTCGTGGCCAATGTTCCGGGGGGCTTTGCCGCTTTGGGCGCGGTTTTCCTGTGCACTACCGGTGCCGAAGCCTTGTATTCCGATTTGGGCCATTGCGGCAAAGGCAACATTCGTATCAGTTGGGGAGTAATCGCGTCTGTCCTCGTGTTTCACTATTTGGGGCAAGCCGCGCTTTGCACCTCTGAAGGATTTTCATTGGCGAAAGGGGCAACGGTTTTTTACAGCATGGTTCCAAAAAACCAGTTGATTTTTGCCGTGATTCTTGCAACTTCGGCCACCATTATAGCCTCTCAAGCCCTTATTACGGGGGTGTTTACGTTGTTAAATGAAGCCATAAAGTTGAAGTTATGGACCAACCTTAAGGTTAAATTTCCTTCGGACCACCAAGGCCAAATTTACATTCCCTTCATTAATTGGGTATTAATGTTAGGGTGCTTGTTGGTGATTGCCATTTTTAAAAAATCCAGCGCCATGGAGCACACCTATGGCTTAGCAATTACCATCGATATGGTAATGACTTCGGTGCTTTTAGGACTGCTCTTGTTTATAAGAAACCCTCATTATAGATGGATTTACAGTATTTTATTTTTAATCTTCATCTTAATTGAAGGAGTTTTTCTAATGTCAAATTTGGGTAAAATCGTTTCTGGAGGATGGTTCACGTTGATTTTAGCAAGCACCTTTTTCTTTCTTTTGTTTTTGTATTACAAAGCCCGACAACTTAGAAAGAATATAACAGAGTATCTTCCTATGTCTGCGGTCATTCCATTATTGGTAGCGGTAAGAAAAGATCCGAAAATTAATTTCGAAGCCACGAATTTGGTTTTTCCAACGCGAAGCCCCTCTGCGGATAAATTGGACGGGACTGTTTACCACTCCTTGTTTGGGAAAAAACCAAGGAAAGCGGGTATTACCTGGTTTCTTCACATTGAAATCCTGAACGAGCCTTGGGGGGTTCACTATTCGGTCAACGAACTGATTGATGGCGAGGCCTATTACATAAATCTGCAATACGGATTTAAAGAGGAACACCGAACCGAGTATATGATGCGCAAAATTCATTGTAAAATGGTCGAAAAAGGGGAATTGGTCAATGAAAGTGTATTTGAATCAATGCGAAACAGCAACATCCCGGTGGATTTCAAATTCGTTGTAATAAATTCTCGAATTTCAACGGATAATTATTTAACCCCCTTCCAGCAACTTTGCATAAGGATATACCGTTTCGTGAAGTCAACGGGGCTTAAGCCCGCGGAAGATTTCGGACTCGACAAAACCAACGTCGAGGTAGATTTCATTCCGATTTCGGTCACTGAGGCAATTAGTCAAGAGGTTATCGAGGATTACGAAGATTATTCAAAAACGAAGAGAAGGCGCTAGTCGCTCTCGCCGCAAATGGATTTTTCAAACCAATCCTTGGTGGGATTTAATCCCTGTCCAAGCAACCACATCATCTTGGTCAATGCGGCCTCTGTGGTAAGGTTTTTTCCGTTCCAAGCACCTAATTCTACCATAAGATGTCCTGAAGCATATTTTCCAGGCAAAACACTTCCACTGGTGCACTGAGTTATGCAGGCAATAATTCCCCCTTGCAACACATACGATGAAAGGATTTCAGTAAACAATTCGTCGTTCGGCGTATTTCCCGATCCAAAGGCTTCTACGATGACCGCACGGTGGTTTTCAACCGTGAATATCGAAGCATATGAGGTTAAGTGAATCCCAGGATAGAGCTTTAATAGTCCTACTCGAACGTCCAAGTTTCGGGAAAACACCTTTGGGTCCTCGTTTATTGATTTGCTCCTAGAAGAATCTATTTCAATTTCAACCCCCGCAAATCCCAACAAAGGATAATTGGGGGAGTCAAAGGCATCGAATTGATGGGCCGAAACCTTGGATACGCGGTTTCCTCGAAACAGTTTTGATTGAAAAAAAACAGCAACCTCTTTGAGCACGGGATTTCCTTCAAGATCTTTTTTGCCGGCAATTTCCATCGCGGCTAAGAGGTTCTCTTTTCCATCAGATCGCAACACCCCCACCGGTAGCTGTGAACCGGTAATAACAATCGGTTTCTCAAGGTTCTGAACCATAAAACTCAAGGCGGAGGCCGTATACGCCATGGTGTCAGTTCCGTGTAGAATAACAAAACCATCTACCTCAGCCTCGTGCTTTTCAATAATATCTACTAATTCAACCCAATGATCAGGATGCATTTGAGAGGAATCCACAGGTTTGGAAACGCTCACCGGTTTTACGTCCACCTCTAAGCGTTGAATTTCGGGAATTTGCTGATGAATATAATCGAACTTCAAGGGCTGAAGCTCTCCGGTATTCGGGTCCTCCATCATTCCAATGGTTCCTCCGGTGTAGATTAACATTACGGATGGTTTCATGATGTTTGGGAGTTGAGGTTAAATAATCGTTCGGCGTTTTCGGAGGTAAATTTCTTTACGCGTTCTATCGGGATTTCAAGCACATCACTTATCCGATCGGCAATATGAATTAAAAACGAGGGTTCATTGCGTTTTCCTCGATGGGGGGCAGGAGGTAAATACGGCGCATCGGTTTCAAGCAACATTCGATTTAGGGGTATCCGCTTTACCACTTCTGCTAAGCCGCTTTTTTTGTAAGTGATAACCCCACCAATTCCAAAATAAAAAGACGGATGATATTGGAGGATATGGTTGAGCTGATGTTCTTCTCCGGTAAAACAATGAAAAACCCCCCTAAGGTGCGTGTCCCGATAATCTGCTAACACCTCAAACAGCGGATCAAAAGCGTCTCGAACATGAAGCGCTACCGGTAAATGAAACTCAAGAGCCCAGTCAAGTTGTTGTTTTAACGCTTTTATTTGGTCGGATAAGCGGCTTTTATCCCAATACAAATCCAATCCAATTTCTCCGATAGCCACCAGCGCGCTATTGCGGCGCTCCAGTTCTATTCGAAGGAACAAAAGTTCTTTCTCATAATGTTCTGTGACATAACAAGGATGTAATCCCAGCATGGGATAGCAGGGAAGGTTGCTCTTTTGAATCAAATCCAATAAGGAATCCCAAGATGCTTGGTCAATGTTCGGAAGAAGGATTTTTTCAACCCCATTTTCTCGGGCACGCGCAATAAGCGCGTCGAAATCTTCTTTAAAGCAGGGGTCGTAGAGATGGCAATGGGTGTCAATCATGTTGTTTCAGCTGTTGTTCCCAATTCCAAGCGTCGCGAAGGGCTTCTTCAACGGTTCTTTGAGCTTTCCAACCAAGTTCTGCCTCCGATTTTTCAACGTTCGCGAAGATTTCCGTAATGTCACCCGGTCTTCTATCTCCCAATTTGTAGGGAAGTTCTCTTCCCGAAACAACGTTGAACGTCTCAACCATTTCAAGTACTGAAGTGCCTTTCCCTGTTCCGATATTAAATACATCCAAGGGAACATACCCCTCATGTTGCAATGCGCATACATGGGCCTCTGCGACGTCGCATACATGGATGTAATCACGTATGCAGGTTCCGTCTGGAGTTGGATAGTCGTTGCCGAAAACGGTGAGGTATTCGCGAATTCCCGCCGCTGTTTGCGTAATGTAAGGGAGCAAGTTGTTGGGGATGCCAACAGGAAGTTCTCCGATCAATCCACTGGGGTGTGCTCCGATAGGATTGAAATACCTCAAACAAAGGGTGTTGAATGGCTGGGTGTTTCGGTGGAGGTCCTCAAGTATTTGCTCTCCCATCCATTTGGTAAAGCCGTAAGGAGATTCGGGTAGGTGTTTCGGGGTGTTTTCAAAAACTTGTCGCCCATTGGGTTCCCCGTAAACCGTGCATGAGGATGAAAACACGAATTTTTGAACGTTAAATGTTTGACAAGCTTCAAGAACATTCATGAGTCCAATCAGGTTATTCTGGTAATAACGCAAAGGCACCACGCAGGACTCGCCTACGGATTTGTAAGCAGCAAAGTGAATCACTGCTTGAATGCCGTGGTCTTCAAAAACTGAGAATAAAATATTTTTATCGCAAATATCAATAGATAAAAACGAAAAACCGTCGCCGCAAAGTTTTTTAAGGCCTTCTAAAATGATGAGGGAACTGTTTCTTAAGTCGTCAACAATTATCGGATGGTACCCTCTTTCTACAAGAGCAACCACCGTATGCGAACCAATGTAACCTGCTCCTCCCGTGACCAGCACTTTTTTCATAGGATAAAATTACGCAATTCTTGGTTGAACCAAAGCGAACCGTACTTGTTTAATCGATTATGAACGGATTATTTTTGCTTGTTTTTTGGTGGATGTTCCCTTCCAAGGACATCTATTTTCTCAAGGTTAATGTGTCTGGTTTCCCCTCCAGTAAGGGATTTGCTAATGTGGCTTTATTTAATAGCAGTAATGGATTTCCGATCTATGGAAAGCAGTACCAAGGCAAGGTTGTTTCCATCAAGGATGGGTCCTGTCAAGTGTCTTTTACCGGGTTGCCTTCAGGATCCTATTCGGTGGCAGTGTACCATGACGAAAACAACAATCAGAAAATGGATAAAAACCTTTTTGGGGCACCAACAGAGGCTTACGGGTTTTCCAACAACGTTCGTCCTGTTTTTTCTGCCCCCTCGTTTGAGGAGTGTAAGTTGAATTTATCCAACGACCGTTCCATTAACGTGAAAGTAAAATAATTCACAGAAATACAACGATTCCTTAACAAGCTGAATACAAGTTCATTCCATCTTTGGTGAATGCAACAATTTAGCCACGATGTTGTGGTGATTTCGGATGTTCACCTCGGAACATATGGCTCGGCAGCCCGAGAATTGGTGGTGTATTTGAAGAGCATCAACCCTGAGGTTTTGGTCTTGAACGGAGACATAATCGACATTTGGCAATTCAATAAGAAGTATTTTCCGAAGGCTCATTTGAAAGTAGTTCGTGAGATAATACGCATGATGAGCCATGGGACGAAAGTACATTACATTCTCGGAAACCACGACGAAGCGCTTCGAAGGTTCACCAAGTTTTCCATGGGAAATTTGGTGATGGACAACAAGTTGGTCTTGGATTTACCGACCGGAAAAGCGTGGTTTTTTCACGGAGACGTATTCGATTATTCGGTAAGGCATTCCAAATGGATAGCAAAACTTGGAGGAAAAGGCTATGATTTATTAATTTTATTCAATACTTTTATCAATAAGGTGTTAGTGGGAATGGGCAGAGAACGGGTATCCATATCGAAAAAGGTAAAAGATAAAGTGAAAGGCGTCATCAGTTATGTGAACGATTTTGAGCAAAATGTAGCCTCCATTGCAGGGGAAAAGGGCTATCGTTATGTAGTGTGTGGTCATATTCACCAACCCGCAATGAAGCAGATGGTAACCCAAGAGGGGGCGGAGGTGGTGTACTTAAATTCGGGAGACTGGGTAGAAAACCTATCCGCTTTGGAGTATGTCAATGGATCATGGACCTTATACCAGTTCAATGAAAAAATAAGCGAAGCTTCGGAAGAAGACATGAATTCTGTTGAGATTGGATTAGAAACGGTGCTGGAAAGTTGTGAATCATGAGAATTTTATACGCGGTACAGGGAACAGGAAACGGGCATTTAAGCCGTGCTATTGCCGTGGTACCGGAGCTCATGAAACACGGTGCTGTGGATGTACTCATCAGTGGAACGCAGTCACAAATTGAATTTCCCTTTCCCGTTAAATTCCGCTATCGTGGACTAAGTTTTGTTGCGTCGCGTGCTGGTGGTGTTCACGTATTTAAAACCTTGTTAAGTACAAAACCCCTGAGGTTTTGGAAAGAAATTCATTCGGTTCCGGTGGAGGATTATGATTTAGTGATCACCGACTTTGAACCCGTAAGTGCTTGGGCGTGCAAAATCAAGGGCGTTCCCTGCGTAGAAATGAGCCATCAGGCTGCTGTGCTTGACCCCTCAAGTCCACAAACAACGCGCGCCTTTCCCTTGGGAAGATGGATTGTAAAGAACTATTGTCCATCAACTTCTGCAATCGGGTTCCATTTTGAAAATTACTCCGATACGACCTATCTACCCTTGCTTCGAAAAGAAATCATTGAGTCAACTCCTGTTCAAGGAGAACATTATGTGGTATACCTTACCGGTTACAGCGACGACGCCGTAGTTCAGGTTCTCACCTCTGTTAAGGCCCCTTTTATCCTGTTTTCCAAAGAAATTAAGCAGCAAGTTCAAAGAGAAAATTGTTGTATAAAACCAATTAGCAACCAAGTGTTTCTTCAGGACTTAATAGCGTCCAAAGGCGTTATTTGCGGTGCCGGCTTCGAATTGCCCGCGGAGGCTCTTTACCTTAAGAAAAAACTTTTGGTGATTCCTTACGCGAATCATTTTGAGCAACATTGCAACGCTGCTGCGGTTGGTCGATTAGGAGCACAAGTACTTTTTTCTCTTAGCCAAAAGGAAGTTGCTTCCCTTCAAGCGTGGTGCGACACCAACAATGAAATCGTTTACGATTGGAAAGATCCTTTGAGTTTTGCCGTACACCGCGTGGTGAGTGAAGCCCCTACAACAAAAGGGATTTTCGCGGCAAAGAATACGCCTAATCTTTAAGTGATTGGTACCGAAGGTATAGGTTCTGTTGGGCATGAAAAGGGGGGCCATCTTGCTTTCGATATTCGTTTTTCATGTCCGAATCTATCCAACGAGATTTAACGGTTCCTCGCCACTGATAATCTAAAACCGCATCAATTTCCTCTTGAATGTTTCGGTCAAAAATAGGCGTGGCAACCTCGATCCTTGCGTCCAAATTACGCTCCATAAGGTCTGCACTTCCAATGTAATAAATGGGATTTTCGCCGTTTCCAAAGACAAAACACCTCGCATGCTCCAAATAACGGTCCACAATGCTAATAACGGTTAAATTGGGGTTCTTTTTGTAGTTGGTTTTTAAACAGCAAATTCCACGCACAATCATATCCACTTTCACCCCGGCCTCGCTTGCATCTACGATTTTCTGAATCATTTCAGGGTCGGTTAAGTTGTTCAATTTAATTTTAATGGAACCGAATTTACCTGTTTTTACGAATGAAATTTCCTTATCAATTAGGGATAGGAGTTTTTTGCGGTAGTTAATAGGAGAAACCAAAAGATTCCTAAAGCTGACGCGCTCTAAGTTGTTTTCCAGTAATTTAAACACTTGTGCCACTTCACCAACCACTCGTTTGTTTCCGGTTAACAAGGCGAAGTCGGTATAAATTTTAGAAGATCTTTCGTTGAAGTTTCCGGTACCTATGTATGCAATGGAAAAATCACCTTGTTTGCTTTGGCGTTTAATGTACAATAACTTAGAATGAACTTTAAGGTTCGGCACCCCAAAAATCACCTTAGCGCCGTATTCCTCGAGTTGATTCGACCATTTTAAGTTGTTTTCTTCGTCGAATCTGGCTTGCAATTCCATCACCACCACCACTTGCTTTCGGTTTAAAATGGCCGCAATTAAGGCGCGCATCACCTGTGAGTCAGGCGCTAAACGGTATACGTTGATTTTGATTTCCGACACCATCGGGTCAATGGCGGCTTCTCGGAGAACATCAATGATATACTCGAATTTCTGATATGGAAAGTGTAAAAACACGTCTTTTTTCACCAAGGTGTTGAGTATTTGCCGGTTGTTTTCCAAATCAGGATGAGGGTTTGCCGGTTGAGGTTGGTAAACCAAGTGCTTACGGTTAAAATCGGGAAATTGCAGGAAGTCCTTAAAATTATGGTACCGTCCTCCTGGGATTGCGTTGGCGGTTTTACCGAGTTTAAGGCAATCGAGCAGGTATTTCAGCAAGTCTTCGGGCATCGTTTCATCGAATACAAACCTCACGGGAACACCTTTTTTGCGTTTTTTTAAACTTCGCTCAATCTTTTCTGAATAGGATTCACCAAGGCTGTCTTCGATGTCTAACTCAGCGTCACGGGTGAATTTGAACGTGTAGGCAGAAATTTTATCGTAAGGCACAATGGAAAAAATTGAGCCTAAGTGTTTGCGAATGAGGTCATCTGCCAGAATGAAATAGGAATTTTCTCCTTCGTTTAAAACTAGAAAACGGTTTTTTCCCGAGGGAATCTGCACGAGGGCGTACCGGTTTGGATTTCCTTTTTTTTGAATTTTTACGGCCAAATAAATCGCATCATCCCTCAACTCTGGAAAAGATGCCTTGCGGTCCAATATAATCGGAAACAGCATGTGCTTAAAGTGCTCATTAAAATAACGGGTCGCCATCTCCGATAACGCGCCATCTAAAGTGTCTTCATTCAAGGTATAAACCTTCTCTTCCTTCAACAATTCAATGAGGTTTTCATAGCACGATTCGAAAAGGTCTTGTTGATGGAGAACTACTTTTCGAAGTTCTTTGTATAAATCTTCCGGGCTTCCGTCGTACCCGTATATTTTTTTCTTTTTAAGCCCAATCAAGCGCCGCACTTCAGCGACCCGCACCCGAAAAAACTCGTCGAGATTGTTCGAATAAATGCCGAGAAATCTAAATCGTTCGATAAGGGGCACCCGAGCATCAAGCGCTTCTTGCAACACCCTGGCGTTAAAATTCAACCAGCTTAATTCTCGATTAATGGTTTTCATGAAGCCTGCTTTTTGTAAAATAAATAAATTTAAGTTACCTGAATGTTAATCGAACTCCAAGAGAACAGCCCCTTTGTCAACCACCTCTCCTTCTTGGATGAAGACGCTTTTAACCACCCCCATTCCGTTGGATTTTAAGGTGTTTTCCATTTTCATTGCTTCGAGCGAAAGCAAAGGCGTTCCGGGCGCAACAGCGTCTCCAAGTTGGACGAAAATTTTCAAAACCCTTCCCGGCATCGGAGCGTTGTAATGCTTTATTTTTCGAACTTTGGGTTTATCAAGCCCCAGTTGTTGGATTAATTCATCCAATTCGTGTTTTTTGCGAATATGAAATACGCGGTGGTTAATTTTAAGCCGCAATTCTTGCGATTCACTTTCGTCGGCCAGGACTTCACCATGGTAGGAAATACCCTCAAATTCAAGGGTTAAAAAGCGGTGGTCTATCCAAGTAATCAAAGCTCCTTCGGAGCTTGGGGTTTCTTTCTGATCAAATATCCAATTCATGGGTCTTTGTTAAGGTAAATATAAAATCGTCGGCTTCAAGAATTTCTTCGTTCTTTCCGTGCATCAATTGAGGGTTATGGTTGAGTTGATTCGCCAACACTTCTTCCGAAATGTATTGGGAAAAGGCCTGTATTCCAAGTGTCACAGGCTCGCTGCCCCTGAAGGTGATTTGCACCCTGTCCGTCACTTCTAAACCGGCATCTTTACGAGCGTTTTGAAGGCGATTCACCACCTCACGGGCGATGCCCTCTCTCGCCAAGTCATCCGAAATTTCAATATCCAACGCGACCGTTAACGAACCTTCGGTTGCAACAACCCAACCGGGAACGTCTTTGGTCGTGATTTCAAAATCGGAAATTTCGAGGTTAATGCTAGTTCCTTCCAGGTTCAGGGTTGTACCTTGTTCTTGTTCAATTTTCCGTATTTCTTCAGGGCCTAATCCGTTAATCCATGCCGCAATGGCCTTCATTTGCGGACCGTACTTGGGTCCGATGGTTTTAAAATTGGGTTTAACCTGTTTTACTAAAACGCTCGCATCCATCCATTCGAGGGCCTTCACATTTACTTCGGATTGAATCAAGGGAGCAACCCGGTTCAATCGACTTTTGAGAGGCTCCCCAGTATCAGGAATTAAAACGCGTGACAAAGGTTGTCGAACGCGGATTTTCTCTTTTTTTCTTAGGCTTAAAACCAGGGAGGTGATTTTTTGAGCGAGGTCAATTTCTTCCTCCAAATCGGTATTAATGAATTTGGTATTAGCCTTTGGAAATTCGGATAGATGCACCGATTCACCCTCCTGTCCCTGCGTTAAATCCAGGAATAAACGATCCATGTAAAAGGGAGCGATCGGAGCAGCGAGAATGCTCAAGGTTTTGAGGCACGTATACAGCGTTTGATACGCTGCCATTTTATCGTGAGGATCCTCGTTCTTCCAAAACCGCCTTCTTCCTAAACGTACATACCAATTGGACAATTGATCGCTTACAAAATCTTGCAGCTGACGTCCCGCGTTTGTCACATCGTATCGCTCATAGCATGCATCTACGAGTTCGATTAAACTGTTTAATTTAGATAGGATCCAACGGTCCATTTCTGGACGGTTTTCAAAGGGAATTTCGGGGGACTTTGGGTCGAATTGGTCAACGTTCGCATACAAGGCGAAGAACGAATAGGTGTTGTACAAGGTGCCGAAGAACTTTCGCTGCGTTTCTTGAATTCCAGACTCGTCAAACTTTAAATTGTCCCAAGGTTGTGCATTGGTTAACATATACCACCTCGTTGCGTCGGCACCGTAAGTATCCAAGGTAATGAACGGGTCTACCGTATTACCGAGTCGTTTCGACATTTTCTGACCGAATTTATCCAAAACGAGTCCGTTCGAGAGAACGTTTTTGTAGGCAGCTTTTCCAAAGACCAAGGAGGAAATGGTATGTAAGGTGTAAAACCAACCACGGGTTTGATCTACGCCTTCGGCAATAAAATCCGCGGGATAATGGCTTCCTTCGTCGATGAAAGATTTATTTTCAAAAGGATAATGCCATTGGGCGTAAGGCATGGCTCCCGAATCAAACCAAACATCGATTAAATCGTTTTCACGGCGCATGGGCTTTCCAGAGGGGGCCGCCAAAACAATGGGGTCTAAGGCGTGTTTGTGAAGGTCAATCAGTGAATAATTGTCGTCGCTCATGTTCCCCGGTTCAAACTCTTTCAACGGGTTTTCTTGCATCAACCCCGCTTTTACCGAAGCTTCACAAGCAACGTAAAGGTCTGCAACCGATCCGATGCACATCCGTTCATCGCCTTCTTCCGTGCTCCAAATGGGAATCGGGATTCCCCAATAACGCGAGCGGGATAAATTCCAATCGTTGGCATTCTCCAACCATTTACCGAATCGACCGCTGCCCGTAGATTCTGGATTCCAGTGGATGGTTTTATTCAGTTCAACCAAGGTTTCTCGGTTTTCCGACACCCGGATGAACCAAGAGTCTAAAGGATAGTATAATACCGGCTTGTCCGTTCGCCAACAATGCGGATAACTGTGTTCGTATTTTTCCACTTTGAACGCTAAGCCTCGCTCCTTCAATTGAATGGCGATTTCTACGTCCACGGATTTTTCAGGCGTTTCTCCCTCGGAGTAATATTCATTTTTGACGTATTTTCCGCCCAAATCTCCAACTTCGGCACGGAACTTTCCTTGCAAATCCACCAAAGGAACAGGTGTTCCGTTTTCGTTTGCAATTAATAGAGGGGGAACACCCGCCTCTTGAGCAACGCGCGCATCGTCGGCACCAAAAGTTGGCGCCGTATGGACGATACCGGTACCATCCTCCGTGGTAACAAAAGCGCCTCCAATGACCCTAAACGCCTCCTCGGGCCGATCCATCGGCTGACAATACGGCAATAGCTGTTCGTACCGAAGCCCCAACAATTCTTGTCCTGAAAATGACGGCTCACAGCAATAAGGAATGCTTTTTTTATCCTCGGGCAACACCAAATCTTCTGGGGTTTCAACGCGCAAGAATCCTTTACCAAATAAGGAAGGCACCAATGCGGCGGCACAAACCACTTCAATTTTTTCGAACGTGTAGGGGTTAAAGGTGTGAATTAAAGTATATTCAATTGTGGGTCCAACCGTCAGCGCGGTATTTGACGGAAGGGTCCATGGGGTGGTTGTCCAAGCCAGAAAGTAGCGATTGCTTCCGTAGGTTCCCCAGGGATTTTCTTGGTTGGGAAGCCATTTAAATTGAGCAACAACGCTGGTATCTTTGACATTTTTGTAACAACCGGGTTGGTTCAATTCGTGGGAAGAGAGCCCTGTCCCGGCCTTTGGAGAATACGGCTGAATAGTATAGCCTTTGTAGAGCAAGTTTTTTTCGTACAACTCATGCAGCAACCACCAAACCGACTCCATGTATTTACTGTCGTAGGTTACATACGGAGCATTCATATCCACCCAGTAACCCATGTTTTGGGTGAGACGATTCCAAATATCCGTGTAGCGCATCACCGCATTTTTGCAAGCAGTGTTGTATTCATCTACCGAAATTTTGGTCCCGATATCTTCTTTGGTAATTCCAAGCTCCTTTTCTACCCCGAGTTCTACCGGCAATCCATGCGTATCCCACCCGGCTTTCCGGTTTACTCGATATCCTTTAAGGGTTTTGTAACGGCAGAACGTGTCTTTAATCGCACGTCCCATAACATGGTGAATTCCCGGAACCCCATTCGCGGATGGAGGGCCTTCGTAAAAAACAAAGTTTCCTTCTTTTCCTTTTTGATCGATGGATTTTTTAAAGATATGGTGCTGTTCCCAATACGCATTAATTTCCTCCGCGATACCCGTCAAATGGAGGCCCTTATATTCCCTAAAACCCATGTTTTTACCGATAATTTTCGTTCAAAAATACGATAAAACAGGCAAACCGAGACACCAACAACTCCGAGATGTTTCGTACCTTTGCCCTAAAAAGCACCATGCGCAACGCTGTTTTGTCCCTTTTTCTGCTATTCAATGCAGTATTCGTTGTGGTAGCACAACCGTTTACCCTACCTAAATTGCCGTTTGCATACCAGGATTACGCACCGTATATCGATGCGCAAACCATGGAAATCCACCTTACCAAACACCACCAGGCCTATGTTAATAGCCTCAATAAAGCGATTATAAGATCATTATTTGATCCTTTGACGATTGAAGAGGTTTTATTAAACAAGGAAGCCTTAAGCAGTGATGCCATACGCAACAATGCGGGAGGACACTACAACCATTCGCTGTTTTGGGAAATTTTAGCGCCCAAAGCAAAACAAGGCGCCATTAGTGCTGAACTTTCCAAAGAAATCAAAACCTCTTTTGGCAATTTGGACTCGTTGAAAAAAGAACTCAACAAAGCGGCAATGTCCCGCTTTGGTTCCGGTTGGGCTTGGTTGATACTTACCCCTGACATGAAATTAGCCGTCGTTTCCACCGCCAATCAAGACAACCCTTTAATGCCTTTGGAGGCACAAAGAGGCATTCCAATAGCAGGAATCGACGTTTGGGAACACGCCTATTACTTGAACTATCAAAACCGCAGAGCCGATTATTTGTCCGCCGTGTGGGAATTACTCAATTGGCAGGTAATTTCCGAAAAATATCAGCAGGCAAAGGAAAACACATCTCTTATGGGGCGTTTAGTTCCCCTCAAGAAAAAGAAGAAAAAATAAAAAAATCGCGTTTTTCCTACTTTACCTTAACCTTTCGGACAAATTTACGTAAGGGATACGCATGAGCCCAGACTTAACCAAAGAATTCCTTCAAGAAATTCGGTCGCGTATCGCTTCGGACGATACGCTTTGGCTTAAAGAGCACGTTCTCCATTTGCATTATGCCGATGTTGCGGAAATCCTGGATCAACTCACCAACGACGAGGCTAAATACGTTTACTTTCTCGTAGAAGATGAAGACCTGCAAGGGGACATCTTAATGGAATTGGACGAAGATGTCCGAGATCGTTTCATTGCCTCCCTTTCTTCCAAAGAAATCGCGGACCAGTTGGAAAACCTCGATTCCGACGACGCTGCCGACATTCTTGGGGAACTTTCAAAAGACCAAATACAACAGGTTATCTCCCAAATGGAAGACGACGATGCCGCGGAAGACATTGTCGACCTTTTGAACTACGACGACGATTCCGCTGGGGGATTGATGCAAAAAGAGTTCTTTCAAGCCCATGTTGAATGGACGGTGCGACGCGCCATTATGGAGCTTAGAAAACAAGCCGAAGACGTCGAAAAAGTCTATAATATTTTTGTGGTAAATGAAGCTGAACAATTGGTGGGCGTTCTTTCTTTAAAACGGCTCATTTTCGCAGATACGCGCACCACCATTGAGGAACTTTATCAATCCAAGAATATTATCAAGGTTAAAACGAGCGATTCGGCGGAAGAAGTCGCTCGTATAATGGAGAAATACGACTTGGTATCGATTCCCGTGGTTGATTATCAAAATAAACTGGTGGGAAGGATTACACTCGACGATGTAGTGGATTACATCAAAGAGGAGGCCGACAAGGATTTTAAAATGGCCACGGGGATCAACGAGAATTCAGATTCCTCCACATCCATTATCAAGTCAAGCCTTTCGAGGCTTCCATGGTTAATCATTGCTATGGTAGGAGGCACCATTGGAGCAAAGGTTATTTCGAATTTTGAGGGAGGCTTATCGGAACTCCCTGCATTAGCTTTTTTTATTCCTCTGATTACTGCAATGGGAGGAAATGTAGGCGTGCAATCCTCGGCGATTGTGGTGCAAGCGATTGCTAAAGGAGATATTGCGGTTAAACGAATTCTGCCAAGAATAGCGAAAGAAGCCACGGTTGGTTTACTTAACGGAATCATTCTTTCGAGCTTGATTTTTGGCATCGCGGTATTTTTCTCCAACGTTCAATTAGCTGTTGTGGTAAGTTTGTCCCTTCTTACGGTAATTGTGTTTGCCTCCACTTTTGGCACCATTTTCCCCTTGATACTGCACCGATATCGCATTGACCCGGCATTGGCCATCGGACCCTTTGTAACTACGCTCAACGACGTCATTGGCTTGTTTATTTATTTTTCCATAGGCATGTTGCTGTTTCATTTATAGGTTGATTGCGATAACCTATCTTTGTACCGTTAATTTTTTTAATACATGAGTCAAGAACTGTCAGAACAAGAAGAACAAAGACGTCATACCCTTCAAAAAATAAGGGAAATGGGCATTGAGCCCTACCCCGCGCAAGCGTTTGAAGTAACCCATTTAGCTGAGTCCATCAAGGCAGAATTTGTGGAGCATCAAACGGTAAAAATCGCGGGAAGGATGATGAGCCAGCGGATCATGGGAAAGGCTTCGTTTGCTGAATTGCAGGACAGTTCTGGAAGAATCCAAGTGTATTTTAACCGCGATGAATTATGCCCTAACGAGGATAAAACCTTGTATAATGAGGTATTCAAAAAGCTATTGGATCTTGGCGATTTTATCGGCATTACGGGCCGAGTTTTTAAAACCCAAGTCGGAGAAATTTCGGTAAATGTAACTTCGTTTACATTGCTTAGCAAGGCGCTAAAGCCTCTTCCATTACCAAAAACCGATGCAGAGGGAAATACCCACGATGCTTTTACCGATCCAGAATTGCGTTACCGTCAGCGGTACGTTGATTTAGTGGTTAATCCAAAAGTTAAGGAAACGTTTGTTACTAGGTCAAAGGTTTTTTCGGTAATGCGAAATTTTTTTGATCAATACGGGTTTTTAGAGGTTGAAACCCCCATTTTACAACCGATTCCGGGAGGGGCAGCAGCAAGGCCTTTTACAACGCACCACAACGCCTTAGATATTCCTTTGTACCTCCGAATTGCCAATGAACTGTACCTCAAACGGCTGATTGTAGGCGGATTTGATGGGGTATTTGAGTTTGCCAAGGATTTCAGGAATGAAGGAATGGACCGCACGCACAACCCGGAGTTTACAGTCATGGAACTCTATGTAGCCTACAAAGATTATCGATGGATGATGGAATTCACGGAAAATCTATTGCAAGAAATAGCCCTCGCCGTTTGCGGAACCACCGAAATTCGAGTTGGACAAAACAACATTTCCCTGAAGGCACCTTTCAAACGCATTACCATGCGAGAGGCAATCCTGGAGCATACTGGATATGATATTGCGGATAAATCGGAAGAACAATTGCGGGCGATTTGTTCAGCACTGAACATCGAGACACAGCCTGAAATGGGGATTGGAAAGTTAATTGATGAGATTTTCGGAGAAAAATGCGAAGGAAACTACCTCAATCCAACCTTCATCACCGATTACCCGATTGAAATGTCACCTTTGTGCAAACGCCACCGGGAAAATCCCTCCCTTACGGAACGATTCGAATTGATGATCAATGGAAAGGAAGTAGCGAACGCCTACTCTGAATTGAACGATCCCATCGATCAACGCGAACGCTTTGAATCACAGCTCCAGCTTTCCGAGCGCGGCGACAATGAAGCCATGTTCATAGACCAAGATTTTTTAAGAGCCCTTGAATACGGAATGCCTCCAACCTCCGGAATTGGCATTGGAATGGACCGATTAGTAATGTTACTCACCAACAATCATTCCATCCAAGAGGTTTTGTTCTTTCCGCAAATGCGCCCCGAAAAAACAGTTTCTCTTTCCGAATTAGACAAAGCGATTCTAAGCATTTGTACCGACACGGCTCAACTATTGTCGGATGCAAGGTCAAAAGTTGACTGCAGTAACAAACAATGGGATTTAAGCTTAAAGCACTTAACGAAAAATCAATTGGTCAAAGTTTACAAGGAACAAGACGACGTGTTGATTAAGAAAGTCTAACAAGTTCTAGGATGGCCGACATCTCATAACCCTTAGACAATAAAAACCGTACGATTTTTGCGGTTTTCTTGGGACCTTCGGGTTCGTCTCGCAAGGTGTGTTTTTTTTTCGCAAACCAATCCGCCAACCGTTTATCTTGGTCGTTCGTTTCCAATTGACTCAACCCCGCTTGAATAAGATGCTCAGGTATGCGATGGGTTTTTAAGCCTGCTTTTATCTTGTTTTTCCCCCAGCCTTTAATCTTAAATTTCCCTTGCACATAGGCCTCCACAAAGCGTTGTTCATTTATAAAGTTGTGGGAAGTAAGGTGTTTAATGACCGCTTCTATCTGCCCTTCAAGCAGTCCCTTTCGGCTGAGTTTGAGGTGTATTTCATTTGGACTGCGTTCTTGATAAGCGCAAAACCGCTCCATTTCCATAATCCACCGCTGTAAATCAGAGGTAATAGACATTATAATTCAATCGGCTCTTGCTGTTGGTCAACAAAAGAATACTGCAGCAATTGAAATGAAGTGTTGGGCGTAATAGGCACCCAAACTTTGAACTTGAAGTACCATTTCCATTGCATGGAACGGAAGAAACCGCCTTTTTTGAAGTAGCCTTCGAGGTAGGGATGCACTTGAAGCGAAAAACCCTTTAACCCTTTATCCTTCAATAAAAAGGCAAGGTTGTTTTCGATTTCTTCCGCAAAAAGGATACTGGCTTGAATTTCACCGGTTCCATTACACGTTGGACAGGTTTCATTGGTTTCAATTTCCGTTACTTCTCGCACCCTTTGCCGCGTAATTTCTACTACGCCGAATTTGGAAGGCGGGATGATGTTATGACGAGCGCGGTCGTTCTTCATGAACTCTTTTAGCTTTTCATACAACTTTCGGTTGTTGTCCCGTTCGTGCATGTCAATGAAGTCGATGCAAATTATCCCCCCCATATCGCGCAGCTGTAAGACACGAGCAATTTCTTCAGCCGCTTCAATGTTGGTGGCTAATGCATTGGATTCTTGACCGTCTGCTCCTTTCCTATTGCCGCTATTGACATCAATAACATGCATGGCTTCGGTGTGCTCTATGATGAGGTATCCACCGCTTGGCATGGGCACTTTTTTACCAAAAAGCACTTTGATTTGTTTGTTGATGCCATAACGTTCGAAAATGGGAATTCGGCCGTCATAATGTTTTACAATCGAACTTTTTCCCGGGGCAATTTGCTCAACAAAGGATGAAATTTCTTCATGCGTTTCCTTGGAGTTTACATGAACGTTGGTGAAATTGCCGTTCAATAAATCACGTAGAATTGAAGAAGTAGTATTGATTTCGCCGAGAATTCTCTTGGGGGAATTGCTTCCTTTGAGGTTTTTGAATATAGCCTCCCATTTTTCCATGAGTTGCGCCAAATCCTGTTCCAACTCTGCCAGCGTTCGATTTTCGGCAACGGTTCGGATGATCGCACCAAAGTTCTTGGGAAGCAAGCCTTCCAAGGCATCTTTGAGGCGTTTTTTTTCTTCTTGCGATTTAATTTTTTGTGAAAGCGATATTTTATTGGAGAAAGGAGATAAAACAATGTATCGCCCCGCCAATGTCACCTCCGATGAAAGGCGTGGTCCCTTAGAAGAAATCGGTTCTTTCGCTACTTGTACTAATACAAATTGACTGGAGGAAACAACCTCGTCGATTTTACCGTCTTTGTTGATTTCGGGCTCGGGTTTGAAGTAGTTCAACGCGGCCACGTTCTGTTTTCCGCGGATGACGTCTTTCGTGTATTTATTTAGTGACCCAAACTTGGGGCCTAAATCCAAATAATGTAGAAAAGCATCCTTCTCGTAACCAACGTCAACAAAAGCAGCGTTTAAACTGGGAGAAAGCCGCCGGATTTTACCAAGATATATGTCACCAACGACAAATTCCGAACTACCACGCTCTTCGTGCAATTCGATGAGTTTGCCGTCACGCAACAATGCCAACCAAATACCATTTGGTCGAACATCCACTATTAGTTCTAAATTCAAATAGGAAAGAATTAGCCGTCTGAGGGTTAATCAGCCGTTTAAAACGGTTTATTAAAAGGACTATTTCTTTTTCTTATGGCGGTTTTTTCTTAACCTTTTCTTACGCTTGTGCGTCGCCATTTTATGTCTTTTTCTTTTCTTACCGCTCGGCATAACCTTATATTTTTAATGTTTTTTACTTTTCAAAATACCATCAAAATCTTTTTAGATGGGTTGCAAAAGTAAATTAAAAAAATGAAAACAAAAAAGACTGCTACACTTTTACCTTCTGTTTAACTTGCTCAACAAAAACTTTCGCAGGTTTGAAAGCGGGAATATTATGCGCTGGAATGATGATGGTAGTGTTTTTGGAGATGTTTCGGCCCGTTTTCTGTTTTCTTGTTCTCACAATAAAGCTTCCAAAGCCGCGCAGGTAGACGTTCGTTCCTTCGGCTAAGGACGTTTTAATGGAATCCATAACGGATTCTACTACTCGCGAAACTTCATTTTTTTCGAGCCCTGTTTCGTTGGAAATTTTATGAATAAGATCTGCCTTTGTCATAATGTTTTCTTTTTACGTGTTGTTTGATTGTTGTATTTTCGACCGCAAAAATAGGATAGAATTGCCCATTTTACTATGTTTTTTCAAAAAAACCTCTTAAAAAATCGCTAAATGCTTAGTTATCAAGAGTCTATTTTAACTTGGTACGATAAAAACAAGAGGGATTTACCCTGGAGAAACACGGCTTTTCCTTATTTTATTTGGATTAGCGAAGTTATTTTACAGCAAACAAGGGTGGAGCAAGGCTTGCCTTTTTACCATAGATTTGTGCAGCGTTTTCCCAACGTACAATCCTTGGCTGCGGCAGATGAAAATGAGGTTTTGGCGGTTTGGAAGGGGCTGGGGTATTATTCGCGGGCCCGCAAACTGCATCATGCCGCAAAGTTGATCGTTGAGAACGGTTCGTCTTTCCCGAATTCCTTCAAAACCCTCCTCGAACTTCCCGGTATTGGTCCTTACACCGCCGGAGCGATTGCTTCGATCGCTTATAATGAAGCGGTTCCGGCATTGGACGGGAATGCGTTCAGGATTATGACCAGGGTTTTTAATATTTCAGAACCGGTTTCCTCTTCGAAAGCACAAAAGATAATTGACTCCCTCGCCAAAGAATGGATTTCAAAAAGTAGGCCAGGAGATTTTAACCAAGCCTTGATGGATTTAGGTTCCTCGATTTGTGTCCCCCGTCAACCCATATGCCCCTCTTGTCCATTGAATGAAGGGTGTGAAGCGTTCTCGTTAGGCAACTTTCACGACCGACCGGTCAAAACGCCTAAAAAACCGCAAAAAAACCGTTTTTTACTGTTCGAGGTTCACCTTTCCAAGAAGAAAATGGCACTTACCAAGGTTTCAGAGGGCAACATTTGGAAAAACCTGTATTTGTTTCCTTTCAGGGAATTTACAAACGAGGAAGATTGGCTGTCTGAAGTAAAGTCACTCAAAAAAGAAGGAGGAGAAATACTAGAGCGAGGGGTCCATATCTTAAGCCATCAAAAATTACATTTTTTTACCCTGGTTTCAACGTCAACCCCTTCCGATTCGTCTCGAATGAAATGGGTTAGCGAGGAAGAGCTGCAGGGAGTTGCAACACCGGCCATCGTCGCAAAAATTCTGCAGCAATGTAAGAATCAAAGTTCCCCCTATGGATTAATGCTATCTTTGCACCATGATTAAATTAGTAAAATCTTCCAAATCAAAATCCAGGGCAAATATTGTTGTGGATTCAACCAAAACCCTGAAAAAAGATTGGGATTACACAAAAAACGAACAATGGAACATAATGTTAAGTCAGAACTTTGTTTCATTGTCCGTTGAAAAGCAGCGCACGATTGGCGCAGAAGTATTTTCCCTACTTGCGAAAGAGGTTGAAGGAGTGCATTTATCCTCCGAATGGACCTGCAAGCATTTTTTAGAAGGGCTCATATTGGCTTCATACCGATTCGACCGATTTCTCTCCAAACCGGAAAAGGTGACCCTGAACACGGTTGTAATGCCAAAGCAGTTCAAGGACCATGAAATGGATTATTTGATGGCCATTCAAGAAGCCGTTTTTTGGACAAGGGACATGGTCAACCTTCCGGTGTCGCATTTGAACGCAGTACAATTTGCTGAGGAAATAAAAAAATGGTGTCAAGATAAACACTGCAGCGTTGAGGTGTTGAATCACGCAAAAATTAAATCCATGAAAATGGGAGGGCTTCTAGCCGTTAACCAAGGCTCGCCGACGCCTCCAACGTTTACTACGATTTCGTACAAACCCAAAAAACAGATCAATCAAAAACCCATCGTTTTGGTGGGAAAAGGGGTGGTATATGATACAGGGGGCTTGAGCCTGAAACCGACGCCCGGATCCATGGACTCCATGAAAAGCGATATGGCTGGTGCCGCCATGGTGGTAGGTGCAATTAAAGCCTTGTCGCTTTTAAATATTCCGGTGCACGTTATTGGTTTAATTCCCGCAACCGATAACCGACCCGGGGGTAATGCCTATGCCCCTGGAGACATTGTTACCATGTATAACAAGTCAACCGTAGAAGTATTAAATACCGATGCCGAGGGGCGCATGATTTTAGCGGATGCGTTGTCGTATGCGGACAAATTTGAACCAGAATTGGTGGTAAGCGCGGCCACCTTAACAGGTGCGGCCGTGAGGGCCATTGGAACAAAAGCCGCGATTGCCATGGGTAATGCTCCCAAGAACGTGATGGATGCTTTGGTGGATTCGGGCCTTAAAACCCATGAAAGGTTGGTGGAATTTCCTTTTTGGGATGAATATTTAACGCCCATGAAATCGGAAATTGCCGACCTTAAAAACATTGGAGGGGCGGATGCCGGAATGATTACTGCGGGCAAATTTTTAGAAACTTTCGTAAAGTCCCCGTACATTCATTTAGATGTTGCAGGTCCCACGTGGCAAGAGCAGCGCAGCGGTTACTTGCCAAAAGGAGGAAGCGGTTTTGGAGTGAGGCTGTTGCTAGAATTTTTAACGAATTACCACCAATGGAAAAAGAACGAAAATTAAAGGTGGGGGTTACCTGCGGTGATCCTGCGGGAATCGGACCTGAAACCATTTACAGGCTTTGCTTGGATTCTCGAATGCTGCAAGAGGCTGTGTTGATTTTTTATTGCCCAATGGAAGCATTGAACCAGGTAAAAAAACGGTTTCAACTGGAAGAGGTCGCATTTATCCAAATCCAGCAAGCCTCTCAGGCACAATTCGGAAAAGCCAATGTAATAAGCCCAAAAACACCGCCGCAAGTTGATTTAGGGAATCCAACCAAGGAAACCGCCACGGTGGCTTATTGGGCTTTAGAAAGCACTGCAGAGGATTTGAAAAAAGGCCACTTGAACGCGGTGGTAACCGCACCTCTTTCTAAGGCTAACGTTATGATGGTAGACCACGATTTTGTCGGCCACACAGAATACTACCAGAAACGATTCAAAGAGGAAGGAGCACTCATGGTACTGTGTTCGGACCGGTTGCGCGTTGCATTAGCAACCAATCACATCGCCCTAAGCAATTTACCAGAGGCGTTAACCAAAGACGTGATTTTGAATGGATTGCGAAATTTGGATGCTGCGCTGCGCAAGGACTTTAACATTGTCAAGCCGAGAATTGCCGTGCTGGGCCTAAATCCTCACGCCGGGGAATCAGGCAACATTGGAAAGGAAGAGCTTGAAATCATCAGTCCAGCGATAAGTGCCGCAAAAAACGCAGGAATTTTAGCGTTTGGGCCTTATTCTGCTGACGGTTTTTTTGGCTCAGGACAATGCTATCAGTTTGATGCGGTGTTGGCCATGTACCACGATCAAGGCCTAACAGGTTTTAAGGCAATTGCTCAAGACGAAGGGGTAAATTATACCGCGGGATTAACCGTTGTTAGAACCTCTCCTGGCCACGGCACAGCGTTTGACCTAGCGACGAAGGGTGTCGCCAAAGAAGCAGGGATAAGAAATGCCATTTATTTTGCCGTGGATGTCTTTAAAAACAGAGAAGAACATCGCTTACGAACTCAAAATCCGCTGCCGATTACCGCAGGAACGAAAGAAGTGCAATGATGGACCTATTGCTTCAAACTTGGGGGATACAATAATTTACCCTAACTTTGCTTCTGTTTTTTTGAAAAATGAATTGGAAAAAAGACTTCTTGTGGCCATTTTCAGGCTTAAAGGTTGGGTTTCACGAAACACAGTTTGCTCTGCCTGATGGGTTTTTTAAAGAACTCGTACCGTTTGAAATCGTTTCAGGAAAGGGTGTTTTGTCTTCCAAATTAGAGAAAAAGGAAACCATGCTCCTACTCTCGGTGTCCATTGACGCAACGGTCAATGCTGCTTGCGATCGATGTGCAGAAGAAGTATCGTTCCCGGTTGCCGGAGCCTTGGATCTAGTGTACAAGTTTGGAGATGAACCGTCTTCGGATGAATCGCTGGTGGTGCTTCCCAAAGACGCGTATCAAATCGACTTATTTCAACCGAGTTTTGAGTTGATGGTGATTTCGCTGCCTACACGGTATCTTCACGACGAAGCAGGATGCAATCCAGAAATAATTCAGTTGTTGCAAAAAAACGAAATTCAACAAACGGACCCACGTTGGGACATTTTAAAAAAGAATCATTAATTTAACATTTTATAACTTAGAAAATGGCACATCCTAAAAGACGCACATCTACCACAAGAAGAGATAAGCGAAGAACCCATAAAGTAGCAATTGCAGCAAATATTGCAACGTGTCCTACCACAGGTCAACCTCATTTATTTCATCATGCGCATTGGCATGAAGGAACCCTATATTACAAAGGAAAAGTGGTTGCTCAAAAAGAGCAAGAGGTCGCTGAATAATTTTCGATGAAAATCGGATTAGATGTTTCCGGAGGGGATTTTGCCCCCAGGGTGAACCTATCTGCTGCACAGAAATTCCGTGAGTCTTTGGGCAGCCAGCTTGAGCTATATCTTTTCGGCAAAATGGAACAGATGCGGGAAGAATTGAGGCATCTAAGCGTGCATGAATCACTGTTTTCTTTAGTGGATTGCCCGGAGGTAATTGCGATGGAAGATCACCCAATTCAAGCCCTTAGGCAAAAGCCGAATTCGAGCATGTCTGTTGGGTTAAATTTTTTACGTGACGGCAAAATAGATGCATTTGCGAGCACGGGAAATACGGGAGCAATGATGGTTGGGGCGATTCATAAATTAAACACCATTCCAGGAATCATAAGGCCCTGTATATCCACGCTCATCCCTTGCATTAATGGAAAACAGACCGTTCTTTTGGATGTGGGTTCAAATGCAGATTGTCGTGTCGACGTATTGTCCCAATTCGCCGAATTGGGCTCCGTTTATGCCCAAGCAATTTTAGGTGTTCCTTCTCCTCGCGTCGGACTGGTGAACATAGGAAAAGAAGAATCGAAAGGAAATTTAGTTTCGCAAGCGGCTTACAAGGCGCTTAAAGAGTTACAGAGCATTCATTTCATAGGGAACGTCGAAGGGAGAGAACTGTTTCTGAGTGAGGCAGATGTATTGGTCTGCGACGGATTTACCGGTAATATAATTTTAAAACAAGCTGAAGGTTTTTATAGTTTGTTAAAACAACGGGGCATACAAGACGATTATTTTGACCTGTTCAACTATGAAAACTATGGAGGAACCCCCATACTTGGAGTCAAAGGAAATGCCATTATTGGACATGGTTCCTCTAATGAAAACGCGGTATACTCCATGTTGATGCATTCCTTCCAAGTCGCTTCACATGGTTTAGCAGAAAGAATTACAAACGCAATTAAAGAATGAAAAAAATTCATGCGGCCATTACGGGTGTTAGCGGGTTTGTGCCGGAACATGTATTGAGCAACGAAGATCTAGCCAAGATAGTGGACACTTCTGATGAGTGGATTACGACGAGAACAGGCATCAAAGAGCGAAGAATTATGCGTGAAGGCGCGTCATCCGATATCGCTTTACACGCCGTACAAGGCCTCCTCAAGAAAACCAACACTGACCCCTTGGATGTTGATTTGGTTATCCTTGCAACCGTTACTCCAGACTTCCCCTTCCCTTCTACATCCAATGTTTTGTGCGACAAAGCAGGTATGACAAATGCGTGGGGATTTGATTTAAACGCAGCTTGTTCGGGCTTTATTTACGCCCTTTCCACGGGGGCACAATTCATCGAAACAGGCCGGTATAAAAAAGTTGTCGTGGTTGGGGTAGATAAAATGACCTCAATTCTTGACTATCAAGACAGAACCACCTGTGTTATTTTTGGCGACGGCGGCGGAGCGGTTCTTCTTGAACCGAACGAAGAAGGACTTGGTATTCACGATTTTATACTTAGGAGCGATGGTGCGGGACGTCATTATTTGGTGCAGCCTGCTGGAGGATCCTTGAATCCAGCTAGTGTTGAAACCGTAGAAAACCGAATGCACTATGTGAAACAAGAGGGTAAACACGTGTTCAAGTTTGCGGTTACCAACATGGCGGAAGTTTCAGCCGAAATCATGGAAAAAAACCAATTAACGAGCGATGATATCGCATGGCTTGTGCCTCATCAGGCCAATCTTCGAATTATTGATGCAACGGCCGACAGAATGGGAATCACCAAAGATAAAGTAATGATCAACATTCAAAAATACGGAAATACCACAGCGGGAACGCTGCCCTTGTGCCTATGGGATTATGAGTCGCAATTGAAAAAAGGAGATAATATAATTTTAAGTGCTTTCGGTGGAGGATTTACATGGGGAGCAGTATATTTGAAATGGGCATATAATTCTTAATTTTGAACTATGAATAACGAAGAAATAAAAGAACTGATCAAATTAGTATCGAAGCTGGGATTAGGAAAAGTTGAAATTGAAAAAGATGGGTTTAAGATTAACATCAAAGGACCAAATATGGGCGTGCCCATGACGTATTCTCCGGTCTCAGCCCCCATTCCATCTCCAGCTGTTGCTCAACCCTTAGCATCAGTTCAAAATGAGCCTCAGGCCGAACAGGCTGCAAAAGTTGTTGCCGAAAACACCAATACTATCACCGTCAAATCCACGATGATAGGAACGTTTTATCGCTCCTCTGGCCCAGATAAAGCTCCTTTCGTGGAAGTGGGCTCTGAAATTAAAAAAGGCGATAAAATTTGCATCATTGAGGCCATGAAATTGTTCAATGAAATCGAATCTGAAGTAAGTGGGAAAATTGTTAAAGTTTTGGTGGATGACGCAACTCCTGTGGAATTCGACCAACCCCTTTTCTTGGTAGAACCGGCCTAAAACGAGAACCATGTTTAAAAAAATACTCATCGCGAATCGAGGCGAAATAGCCATGCGCGTAATCCGCACCTGTAAGGAAATGGGAATTAAAACGGTAGCGGTGTATTCCACGGCGGATAAAGACTCCTTGCCCGTTCGTTTTGCAGATGAGGCAGTTTGCATTGGTCCCGCAGTAAGTTCTAAGTCTTATTTATCCATTTCCAACATTATTGCCGCAGCAGAAATTACCAATTCCGATGCGATTCACCCCGGGTACGGGTTTCTATCTGAAAACGAGAAGTTTTCCCGCGTTTGCCAAGAATACGGGATAAAGTTCATTGGGGCCCTGCCGGAACAAATCGCTGCAATGGGCGACAAAGCAACGGCAAAATCCACCATGATCAAGGCAGGTGTTCCGTGCATTCCTGGTTCAGCAGGGCTTTTAAAAGATATTGAAGACGCAAAGGTCAACGCCGACCGCATCAAATACCCCGTGATATTAAAAGCCACCGCTGGTGGAGGGGGCAAGGGAATGCGCATTGTTTGGAAAGAGGAAGACCTCCAATCGGCATGGGATTCCGCACGTCAAGAAGCTGGAGCTGCATTTGGAAACGATGGGGTCTACATGGAGAAATTCATCGAAGAGCCTCGCCACATCGAAATTCAAATTGCGGGAGATCAGTACGGAAACGCTTGCCACCTGTCGGAAAGGGACTGTTCGATTCAACGAAGACATCAAAAGTTAGTGGAGGAAACCCCTTCCCCGTTTATGACACCTGAACTGCGGGAGAAAATGGGGGAAGCGGCCATCAAGGCTGCAAAGGCCGTTCGATACGAAGGAGTTGGGACCGTTGAGTTTTTAGTGGACAAAAACCGGGATTTTTATTTCATGGAAATGAATACCCGTATTCAGGTAGAACACACCATTACCGAAGAGGTAATCAATTATGATCTTGTAAAAGAACAGATTAAATTAGCGGCAGGCGAAAAGATTTCAGGAAAGAATTACACTCCTATTCTGCACGCCATTCAATGCCGAATTAATGCAGAAGATCCGTACAACGACTTTAGACCTTCTCCGGGAAAAATAACCGATTATCATTCTCCTGGAGGCCATGGAGTACGAATAGACACGCATGTTTATGCCGGCTATACCATCCCGCCAAATTACGACTCGATGATTTCCAAACTGATTGTGGTAGCACAAACGAGAGAGGAAGCAATCCTCAAAATGCGCCGCGCTCTTGATGAATACATTGTGGCCGGAATTAAAACAACCATACCTTTTCATCAGCAGTTAATGCACCACCCAAAGTTCATGGAAGGAGACTTTACGACGAAGTTCATGGAGGGCTTTGAAATTAAGTAATTTACAATCGCCGATACACTAACGTGCGATAAATATTTTACACAAAATTAATGGCAACCAAGCGGTAAAAATTTCGTCAAAACGGCGCAAAAAGTTAATTTTATCAAAAATTGTGATAATGCGCCTAAGACTACTTTTTTTCAGCCTGATAGTATTTTTATTTTCCTCTCAATCGTATCTCGCGCAATGCTGTTGTGCAACCAATTTGGGGACGATTTCACCCAACATGAATTGGCAATATTTACAACACTCTTGCCTTGGCTACGTTTCCTTTCAGGCTCAAGCAGGCTGCACCTATGTTTTTACCTATTGTAATTCTCAAGCTCCCTCTGCCTATTATGGAGGGGATCCTTACTTAACGATCCAAACCGGTATTGCCGCAGGAACAGTCGTGGCCAATGACGATTGGTGCGGATTAGGCTCTTACCTTTCGTGGACGGCCCCAGCAACACAGACATATTATTTGCAGCTCGGAAGTTGGGCGCAAGGGGCCTCTTGTGCATGCAATGTTAACCGAAATCTAGGTTATCGCTCTACCAATTGCGCCGGTGGGGTGCAGCCTCCTACTAGTATAACAGCCAGTTCTGCCTCGATTTGTGCCGGTCAATCCGTAACCCTTACGGCAAATGGCACAATGGGGACTCAAAACTGGTATACAGGGGCTTGTGGAGGAACTTTTATTGGGTCAGGTGCGAGCATTACCGTTACCCCCTCCTCAACGACAACCTATTTTGTGAACAACAACAGCAATGGTCAGGCCAGTCCTTCATGCGCTTCGTTGACAATAACGGTAAATCCCTCGCCACCAGCGCCAACCGTGAACGGGAACCTCGTGCTATGTGGCTCCGGCAGCACCGTATTGACGGCCAGCGGAGGACTAAGCAATTATAACTGGTATTCCAATGCAGCCGGGTCCGTTTTGGTGGGGACAGGAGCAAGTTTCACGACGCCGATTTTGAACACTACCACGACCTATTATGTTAACACTCAACAGGGGGGAAACGTGGGCGTGGGCTCTCAAACGTTTAATTTTACAGGAGCGCCTCAAACTTTCACAGCACCGGTTACAGGCACGTATACCTTCGATGTTTATGGTGCAAGAGGAGGAAACGTTACAAGTTATTACCCGACCAACGGAGGTCTTGGTGGCCGCGCTCAAGGTTCAATGACGTTAACCGCAGGACAAGTAATAAATGTGTATGTTGGAGGACAAGGTCAAGATCGTTTGGGCAACCATCCTTACGGCAATTGTGCATTTGTGCCTGGAGGTTGGAATGGAGGAGGGGCCAATAGGAGCGCAGGAAACGGCACCCCAGGAGGAGGCGGGTCCGATATTCGCGTGGGCGGCAATGCTTTAGCGAACAGAGTCATCGTTGCTGGAGGCGGAGGCGGTTGTGGATGGTCTTATGCTGCGGGAGGCCATGGAGGAGGACTTACAGGAAACAACGGAACAAATAGCCCAAATTCAGGTGGAACGCAAGTTTCAGGTGGTGCAATTGCGAACAACGGTGGCCCTTGTGGGGTTACCGCGGGAACCCTAGGTCAAGGTGGAGACGGCTCCGGTTGGTCTGCCGGAGGTGGAGGAGGGGGTGGTGGTTACTACGGCGGCGGCGGCGGAGGATATAACAACGGCGGCGGCGGCGGGTCTTCCTACATCGGCGGAGTTAACGGTGGTTCCACGACTCCGGGAGTTCAAAACGGTAATGGTCAAATTATTATCTCTTGGAACGCTCAAGGGTGCCCATCTCCTTTAACCCCCGTAACTGTAACGATTAACCCACAAGCGGTTGTCACTGCAACGGGAGCAACAATTTGTGCGGGACAAACGGCAAATTTAACAGCAACATCGTCCATACCCGGCGGAACATTTACGTGGAATCCCGGAAACCTGGTTGGGGCATCGGTTTCCGTAACCCCAAATGCTACAACGCAATACACCGTTTCCTATTCGGCTGCGGGATGTCCTTCGGTTACCGCAACGGCAACGGTTACAGTCAACGCCTTACCGGCAGCACCAACGGCGAACAGTGTTACTTTGTGTGGGCCGGGAAGCACTACCTTAACTGCAACAGGAGGACAAAACAACAATTATATTTGGTATGCAAACGCAAACGGAACAGGACAACTCTCAACCAGCGCAAGTTATACAACCCCCAACCTTCAAAATACTACAACCTACTATGTGCAAACGGCTACAGCGCAAGGAGGATCGCAGAATTTTCCTTTCACCGGCGGTGTCCAAAATTTTACAGCCCCAATTTCGGGGGTTTACACCATTGAGGCATGGGGAGCAAAGGGTGGCGATGATGGAAACATTGGTGCGAATGGCGGTTATGCTTCAGGAACGGTTGCCTTAACAGCCGGCCAAACCTTGGTAGTTTACACGGGGGGCATGGGGGCCTCATGTGCTGTAGGCGGCGGCGGTGGTTGGAATGGAGGAGGAAATGCAGGTCCACAAGGCTGTTCCGGTGGTGGTGGTGGCGCTTCCGATGTCCGGCTTGGAGGCGTTGCGCTGGGAAATAGAATCATTGTTGCAGGCGGAGGCGGTGGAGCCGGGTGCTGTGGTCAGCAAGCAGGTGCCGGCGGCGGCTTAAACGGAAACAACGGTAGTGCGAACGGAGGAACTCAAGCGGCAGGAGGAGCGGGTAATGCTGCCGGGGCTCTTGGTCAGGGTGGCAATAAGAATGGAGACGGCGGCGGCGGCGGCGGCGGTTATTATGGAGGAGGGGCTGCTTTTAATGACGACGGAGGAGGAGGAGGTTCTTCTTTCGTTGGAGGAGTATTAGCCGGTAATACTGTTGCCGGCAACGCTTCAATGCCTAATCCAAATGGAGGAAATATGACAGGTAATGCAGGAAACGGTTACGTAAGAATTACGTGGTCCGGAGTCAGTTGCCCGTCCCCTTTAACGCCAGTCACAGTAACGATCAACCCCGTTCCGGTAATTACGGTAAACAGCGCAACGGTTTGCGCAGGTCAAGCAGCGACGTTAACAGCGACGTCCACGGTACCTGGCGGAACCTTTACGTGGTCACCGGGCGGACAAAGCGGTAGTACGATTACCGTTACCCCAAATACAACGACGACTTACACAGCGACGTACACGGTAGCGGGCTGTCCACCAGTAACAGGCACGGGGACGGTTACCGTAAACCCACTTCAACCGATTACAGGCACCCTGACGGCTTGTTTAGGATTAACTTCTCAGTTGGCAAACGCAGTTACCCCAGGAACATGGTCAAGTTCGAATCCAGCGGTAGCAACGATTAGTGCGGGCGGATTGGTTACGGGCGTTAGTGCAGGAACAAGTACGATTACGTACAATGCGAGCAACGGATGCAGTACGACAAGTCAGTTTACGGTTTATCCTCAGCCAGTATTAACGGCAACGCCGAGCAACGTGCTTTGTTTTGGAGGGACCGGTTCGGTGAGTTTGAGCGCCGCAGGAGCGAATGCACCATATACATACGGAGCTACTCCAACCCAAAACTTGAGTCCAGGAACGTATACCTACACCGCGACAAGCGTTGACGGTTGTGTGTCTGCACCGGTATCGGTAACGATTACACAGCCTCAAGCTCCATTGGCGTTAAGCACAACGCAAGTAAACGTATTGTGCAGCGGC
>CANMUN010000003.1 GCA_947500875.1 Flavobacteriales bacterium
TGCTTTCCTACCTTTGCATCATGGACTTTGATACCGAACTGCGCTTTCAAAAGTTGATAGATTTTTTGAAACCAACCTTTGAAATGGACCTGGATCTCACCGCCTTGATTTATTTGGTGGGCTTAAACGAAGCAGGCTTTGGCTTTAGAAATTATTCTAAGCAAGAAAAAATGGATCTCATGCACGTGGCAATATGTACCTTGCTTACTCCTGCAGGATACTACGAGTTCTCGCACCGTGACGAACAGAATTGGCCGCATTTCAACCTCCTCCAGCCTTTGCCGTCTTTGGAAGAAAAAGAGCAAAAACACCTGCTCAAAGAGGCGATAATCGACTATTTTTTGGAAAAAGAATACGTTTCTTCGGAAATGTTGCTTACCTCGGCTTAGGCCCGATGTATTTGATGATTGGATTCGTTCCGGTAAAACAGGTGCGTTCAATCGCTATCCATAAGGTGTCTATCCTACCGTTTTTGGCAATGTTTTCTTTACTGCAGAGTGCTCCGATGCTCACATAATCCAGCGAACAGCGCCCAAACCATTCTTCGGGAGTTAAATACGCATACACCGGCTTTTCGTTTTCGCCATGGGCGGTAGGAAGTGGGTATGTAGCTTTTAGTTCCTCTAAAGAACATGTTTTGTCCAAGTCGATAAGGGTAAATTCTTGGGTGATATCCAATCGACCTTTCCAGTATCCAAATTCATCAGTGCGAATGATTTTTTTCTTTCCCCCTTCGGTGATTTGAAATGCGTGATTTGAAAACCCTTCGTATTTACCGTTTGCTTCATTTAGGTTGGGTAATTTACCGCCGCAGTGAGTCCAATGATTTTGAACATGAATAACCGTGACGGGGTTGCACGCTGTGAATACAAGGGCACACATTGTAAATAAAAACAACGAACAACGATTCATAAGCGCAATTTTCATATGATATTTGCGAATATTATTGAATTAAGGCCTTGGCTTGTTCTCTTGCTTCTCGGTCGGTTGCCATGTAATCTTCCAAGGACAATGAGTCAATGAGCGTTGTTTTTTCCATGACCGATTCATTGATTAAAGCGATATCCAAAAATGAAATACGCTCTTCTAGAAAGGCTTGTACCGTTACTTCATTTGCCGCATTCAACGCACAGGCAATATTCCCGCCTAATTCCATGGCTTTATAGGCCAATTCAAGGTTTTTAAACGTTTTAGCGTCCGCTTTTTCAAAAGTAAGCTGCGGATAATCCATGAAGTTGAAACGAGGGTAATCGGTTTTTAAGCGCTGCGGATAGGTAAGGGCATATTGGATCGGTAATTTCATGTCGGGCAAGCCCAGCTGTGCTTTCATGCTGCCATCTTCGAACTGAACCAACGAATGCACAATACTTTGCGGATGAACGATAATATCAATCTGCTCCGCTTTCAAGTTGAACAACCATTTGGCCTCAATGACTTCTAAGCCCTTATTCATCATGGAGGCAGAATCAATGGTAATTTTTGCACCCATGGACCAATTGGGGTGTTTTAACGCTTGTGCCTTGGTTACTTTTTTCAATTGCTCTTCCGTAAACCCACGGAAAGGACCGCCGGATGCAGTTAAATAGATTTTTTCAATGGGGTTGATTTGTTCCCCCGGCAAGCATTGAAATATGGCCGAGTGTTCAGAATCCACCGGGTATATGTTGATGCCGTGTTTTCGAGCCAATGCCGTAATTAATGCTCCCGCCACGACCAAGGTTTCTTTATTGGCCAATGCAATATCCTTTTTTGCCTCAATGGCGGCAATTGTGGGTTGCAGTCCCGCATAGCCAACTAAAGCGGTTAGCACGACATCCACTTCGGTAGATTGTACCACCTGGCACAAGGATTCTTTTCCGCAGTATACATGTATGTCTTCATTCCATAACGCTTCTTTTACTTTCGTGTATTGCGTTTCGTCTACAATCACCACCATATTTGGGTTAAACTTGCGCGCTTGTTCAATTAATAAGTCTGCATTGTTTCCCGCAGTAATTACTTGTAAATCAAATAATTCTGGATAGGCCTCTATCACCTCCAAGGCTTGTGTTCCAATGGATCCTGTGGAACCCAAAATGGCTACGCCACGTTTTTTTAACATATAGCATTATTTTTTAGTGCCATGAGCTTCAAAGGAATTGCCCCCTCCCAGGCCATAATATCCTCCCGTTAGTTCAAAATGGTTCTTGTCCGTGAATGATCCGTTAGCTTGGTAATGCCAATCGGGGCTTTCGAAATGAAGGGTTCCGTCGGTTTCTATCAGGTAAGGAGTTGAGCCATTCTGGCTAACGAATTCAACGTAATAGCGATCTTCGGAACGCCTAACTTTAACGCTGTAATGCGTGGTATCGTATTGATACCCTTGTCCCATAAACCAATTTGAGTTGTACGAGACTACGTCATACGTTCCTACATACTTGGAACGATAATCCACCAGTGGTTTTTTGCATGCCGCCATTAAACCAACCAATGCGAAAAAAAGAAAGGAGTTTTTCATCATCAATGTGCTTCTAACCAATTATTTGCGATTTCCATCTCCACAACCATGGGCACAGCCAAATTCACGGCGCTTTCCATGGCCTCTTTCACCAGAGCCTTCATGGCTTCCTGTTCGGAAAGATGCACGTCGAACAACAATTCATCGTGCACCTGTAAGATCATTTTTGATTGCAAGGAATGCGCTTTCATCGCCTTTTCCACTGCGATCATCGCCATTTTGATGATATCTGCCGCTGACCCTTGTATAGGGGCATTGATGGCGTTTCGTTCGGCATAACCCCGTACCATGGCGTTCGCGGAGTTAATATCGGGCAAATAGCGTCGGCGCTTCATGATGGTTTCAACGTATCCATGTTCACGCGCAAACGCGATTACGTGGTCCATGTAGGATTTGATCGTCCCAAATTGCTCGAAATAAGCATCTATGATGCCCTTCGCTTCGGTTCTTGAAATCCCCAAGTTTTGAGCCAAACCAAAAGCGGATTGTCCGTAAATGATTCCAAAATTAACCGCTTTGGCAGCACTTCGTTGTTCTCGGCTTACTTCCCCAATGGGAACCTTGTATACTGTTGCTGCTGTCGCCGCGTGGATATCTAATCCTTCCTTGAAGGCCTTGATCATTGAGGGGTCTTCGCTCAGGGCGGCAATAATTCGAAGCTCGATTTGCGAATAGTCGACGGACATAATCTTAAATTCCGGCCCACGTGCAACAAATGCCCTTCGTATTTCCCTTCCTTTCGCCGTTCTAATAGGGATGTTCTGCAAGTTGGGATTGTTCGAACTTAAGCGGCCTGTAGCGGTTACCGTTTGCATGAAACTTGTATGGATTCTACCATCCCTTGGGCTGCAAAGTTCGGGCAAGGGGTCCACGTAAGTGCTTTTCAATTTTCGCAGTTGGCGGTATTCCAACAGTTTTGGGATGATGGGATGGTCGTGCTCGTGTTTTTGCAAAACTTCCTCTGACGTTGCGTATTGACCCGTTTTCGTTTTTTTTGCCTTGCTGCTGATTTTTAAATGATCAAAAAGGATTTCTCCCAGCTGTTTTGGAGAGTCAACATTGAAAGGCACCCCAACGTCAGCGATGATCTCATCGTGCAAACGCACTAAGGTTTCCTGAAGCTCAATAGAATACGATTTTAAGGCAGGTACATCAATGGCAATTCCTTCTTCCTCCATTTTGGATAAGACCTGAATTAACGGCATCTCCATCGAATAGAACAGCTCTTTTAAATGGGGTTTTTCAATTTCCTGCACCAATAAATTCCTCAATTGAAGCGTAATATCCGCATCTTCGCAAGCGTATTGATAAATTTCTTCCGGAGCTAATTCCCCCATGTTTCCCTGTCCCTTTCCTTTTTTTCCAATCAAGCTTTCAATGGAAATGGTTTGGTACCCTAAATAATACTGCGCCATAAAGTCCATCCCTTGTTTTGCCTCGGGATTGATCAAGTATTGGGCTACCATGGTGTCGAACAGTGGCCCTTCAAGGTGGAGACCATATCGCGCTAATACCTGAAGGTCAAATTTCGTGTTGTGTCCCACTTTTTCAATGTTCGGGTGCTGGAATAGCGGTTGGAATACCTCAAGAATCGCCATCGCTTGATCTCGATCCAAGGGAACGGGAACATAGAAGGCTTCTTTCGCATTGACCGCAAAAGATACCCCCACCAGTAAATCATTCAACGAATCCGTTCCGGTGGTTTCGGTATCGAAGCAAAGGGTGGGATATTCCGACAACAATTCGAACAACTCTTTTCGCTCTTGTTCCGTGGTAATGAGGTGGTAGGATGGCGCTTCGGTTTCGATGTTTTTGAAGGAAGTGTTGGGAGCGATTTCAGCCGTTCCAGGATCTTCTACCGAAGAGAATAAATCGAGTTGCCCGTTCACTTTGGGTTTAGCGGTGGACGTTATTTGAAGTTCCTCACCCAAGACCTTCAGCATCAAATTTCTAAATTCCAGTTGGGTAAAGATTTCGCGTACGGCTTCCGGATTAGGAGGGCATATGGTGAGGTGTTCCTCGTCGAAAGGAACGTCAAGATCGATGAGGATGGTGGCCAACATTTTGGAGATGCGTCCTTGTTCGGCAAAGGCAACGACGTTTTCTTGCTGCTTTCCTTTGAGTTCGTGGGCGTGCTCAATTAACGATTCTACGCTTCCGTATTTGGCGATGAGTGTTTTGGCCGTTTTTTCACCAATTCCTGGGATACCAGGGATGTTGTCCGAGGCATCTCCCCATAATCCCAAAATGTCAATTACCTGTAAAGGATTTTGCACTTCGAATTTTTCGCAAACCTCTTTTACACCAAGTATTTCGGGAGGATTTCCTCCTCGCCCCGGCTTGTAAATAAAGGTGCGTTCACTGACCAATTGACCGTAATCTTTATCAGGGGTCATCATGTAGGTTAGATATCCCCGTTGTTCTGCGATTTTTGCCATGGAACCAATCACATCATCGGCCTCATGTCCCGCCATTTCTATCATGGGGATGTTAAAAGCGTGAACGATATCTTTGATGGGTCCAATCATGCTGCGGATATCTTCCGGCATCTCTTCGCGCTGTGCTTTGTAGGCTTCAAATTCTGCTTGCCGATGCTCGCTCCCTCCCGGTGGATCAAACACCACCGCCAAATGGGTAGGTCTTTCGGTTTTAATAACATCGATTAAGACATTTGAAAAACCAAAGGCTGCGCTGGTGTTTTGACCTTTTGAATTGACCCTGGGGTTTTTCGCAAAGGCAAAATATGCGCGGTAAATGAGCGCATAAGCGTCAAGTAGGAACAGTTTTTTGGGGGAATCTTGAGATAACAAAAGCTAGGATTTACTTAATTCAACAAAGTGCTTGTAAAAGTAAGGAATCGTTTTTATTCCTATACGATAATTAAACAAACCATAGTGCTCATTCGGCGAGTGAATGGCATCGCTGTCCAGCCCAAATCCCATAAGGATTGTTTTCAATCCAAGTTCTTGTTCAAACATGGCTATAATGGGAATGCTTCCTCCGCTTCGAACAGGAATAGCCATCTTTCCAAACGTATCTTGATACGCCATGGTTGCGGCCTTGTAACCAATCGAATCCAGCGGTGTCACGGCAGGTTGCCCTCCATGATGCGGCGTCACTTTCACGCACACTCCAACAGGGGCGATTTTTTCGAAGTGCTGCTGAAAAAGTTGGGTAATTTCCTCTGGGTCTTGGTTCGGGACTAAGCGCATGGAAATTTTCGCGAAAGCCTGCGAAGCAATGACCGTTTTTGCTCCTTCACCCGTATATCCGCCCCAAATACCGTTGACATCCAAGGTTGGACGAATCGCCCCCCTTTCGGGGGTCGTGTACCCCGCCTCACCAAAGGTGGTATCGATATCCAAGGATTTCTTGTAGGCCTCTTCTGAGAATGGAGCCTTGGCCATAGCATCTCGATCAGCACGAGAAATTTCAAGCACGCTGTCGTAAAAGCCATCCACGGTTATTTTCCCTTGGTCATCATGCAAGGAGGCGATCATTTCGCAAAGCGCATTGATGGGGTTTTTCACGCAGCCGCCGTATAAACCGGAATGTAAATCTCGGTTGGGACCGGTAACCTCCACCTCCACATAGCTAAGCCCTCTCAATCCCGTGGTTACCGATGGGACGTCGTTGGCCAGCATTCCCGTGTCGGAAACAAGAATAATATCGGCCGCTAATTTGGATTGATGTTTTTTGACAAAAACCCCCAAATTTTCACTGCCGATTTCTTCCTCGCCTTCAATCATGAATTTGACGTTGCAGGGAAGCTCTCCACAGGATAACATCGATTCAACCGCCTTTACGTGCATGAAGAACTGTCCTTTGTCGTCGCAAGCACCGCGCGCAAAAATGGCCCCTTCAGGGTGAATTTCCGTAGGTTTAATAAGCGGCTCAAACGGAGGGCTATGCCATAAATCCAAAGGGTCGGCAGGCTGAACGTCGTAGTGGCCGTATACTAAAATCGTAGGAAGATCAGGGTTGATGATCTTTTGACCGAAAACGATAGGATGTCCGTTGGTTGCAATGATTTCAACGTCTTCTATTCCAATTTTTTCGAGGTGCATTGCCACGGATTCTGCGCAACGAAAAACTTCCTTTTGATAGTTTGGATCGGCGGATACGGAGGGAATTCGTAGCAAGTCAAGCAATTCGTTGGTGAATCGATCAAAGTTTTGTTGAAGGTATTCTTGGGTCTTTTGCATGGTTAAAAGGAAATTGGTTTTTCATCGAATTTAGTATAAATTTGTTAAACGCTCAAACCTAAACTCGGTGCAACTTTTAGGGAAGGTTTGGGGTCATTACCTAAACGTTTACGAATGCGAAATTGCCTACTTCTCCTCTCTTTTATGTTTAGCGCGGTCCTTGCTTCTGCTCAGCCTATTAATGTTTCCCCCACGCAAACACCCCAACAATTGGTGAGCAATGTTTTACTAGGAGCGGGTGTTGTGGCTTCCAACATTACAATTAACGGCCTTCCCGGCCTTGCTAATACCCCCTTTGGAAACATTGCTTATTTCACCAACACTAACGGTACTTTTCCCATGTCCAGTGGAATGGTGTTAACTACCGGAGACGCGATGGGAGCGATGGGGCCCAACAACTCGGGAAGCAATACTTTAGTTGGAAACTCACAAGATGTTTCCTCTGACCCAGACCTTGGTGCGATTGCCAATGGCAACATAACAAATGGTGTTATACTGGAGTTTGACTTTATTCCCGCAGGAGACACCCTCATTTTCAACTACATGTTTGGTTCGGATGAATATTTAGAATTTGCCCCTCCAAACAATTCGTCATTTAATGATGCCTTTGGAATTTTTCTTTGGGGACCGGGTATTTCTGGGCCATTTCCGTTGGTAGGATATCCGAATGGAGGCGACAACATAGCAACAATTCCTGGAGGAACGCCTGTGACTATTAACAACGTCAATCCTGTCACAAATTCTCAATACTATGTTTACAACGAAGCCCCACAAGACACTTATTTAGATGCGATTCAGTACGATGGTACAACCGTAAAATTAACTGCCTCAGCCTCCGTTCAATGCAATCAAACCTATCATATTAAATTTGCCATTGCAAATGTATTGGATCAGGCCTGGGACTCAGGTGTTTTTCTCGAAGCCGGTTCTTTTTCTTCGGCTGCCGTAAGTGTTGCGGTGGCAACGGTATCAGGGGACACTACCATTGTTGAGGGCTGTACATATGCTGACTTTATCTTCACCCGCCCGGAGGCTCAATCCAATGACACATTGATCATCAATTACACCATTAACGGTACGGCGGTTGAGGGAGTGGATTACAACAACATGGTCAATCCGATTGTGTTTTTACCCGGACAAGATACGGTTATATTGAACTTGACTCCGACCCAAGATGGATTAAATGAAGGTTTTGAATCGGTTACCATCACCGTTTCCATTGTTAACCCTTGCGGAGATACCATAACTTCCCAAGGAACCATATACATTGGTGATGGACCGATCATTAATATTCTCGAAAGCGATCCGTTGGTTCAATGTTTCCCCGATAGCGTTTTACTCACGGCAAGTGCTTCCGGAGGTTACGCTCCGTATGATTTCAGTTGGACCACCCTTTCAGGTGTGCCTCTTTCTTCGAATGACTCCATCACGATTTACGCCACTCAGAACGGTGTGGTACACTATTTAGTCACGGCGGTAGACCAATGCAATTTTTCACAAACCGATACAGCAACAGTAACGGTAAATCAGACCATAGCGATCGATAGCATTGCTATGACGCCTGCCACATGTATTCCAAGCGGAACGGTGTCTGCCTTTGTTTCTGGCACCACGGGCAATGTAACCTATACCTGGTCCAATGGGCAAAATGGA
Organism: Flavobacteriales bacterium; assembly: GCA_947500875.1. Classification (GTDB taxonomy): domain Bacteria; phylum Bacteroidota; class Bacteroidia; order Flavobacteriales_D; family Crocinitomicaceae; genus UBA952. The sequence goes on from CANMUN010000003.1 coordinate 8,356, forward strand.
CAATCCTTGCAAAATCTTTCCGGAGGTTGGTATCAGCTCACCATCACAGATCAAGTGTGCAGTGCTTCGGACAGTGTTTTTGTAGCGACGATTAATGCTCCCATTGCAGCATTTACAGCTAGCCCCGGAACGGGTTGTTCCCCTTTGAATGTTGCCTTTACCAATAACAGCAGCAATGCTAGTAATTATTCTTGGGATTTTGGCAACGGTCAAACGGCCTCTTCGCCAACATTAGACCCTCAGAGTGCGGTTTACACGACCGATATTCCAACAGGATATATGGTATTATTAACCGCCTCACAAGGCGCCAATTGCCAAGACACTCAATCGCTATTTATTCCGGTAAATGTTTGCGATTGTGCGGATGCAGAAGCATTGAATTATAACCCAAATGCGAATGTTAATGTGGTTTCGATGTGTACTTATCCGTATCCGGAGGTAGAGGCACCCAATGTAATTACTCCAGATGGAGACGGCATCAATGATTTCTTCGAATTAGACTATGTGAATGTTGTTTCGATTGAGCTTTTTGTTTTCAACCGTTGGGGTTCGATGCTGTATTCGGGCAGCAGCAACGATGTTCTTGTTTCAGCCCCAAAATGGGACGGAAAAGATGGCGATAAAGAGGTTAAAGAGGGTGTTTACACCTATACTTACAGGGCAACGGGAGTCTCCGGTGGTGAGGTTCAAGGCCATGGATTTTTTCATTTGATACGATAGGCTTTATGCTGGAGACGGGGAAGTGGGGAGAGCAGCAAGCAGCAGATTTCTTAACCGATAAGGGTTATACTATTCTAACGAGAAATTATCGCCATCAAAAGGCAGAAATTGACCTCATTGCGCAATCGGGGAATTGGATTATTGCTGTGGAAGTGAAGACGCGTACTGGCAAGCAAATGGAGGACCCCTTTCGCGCTATTACGAAAACAAAACAACGTCTTTTAATCAAAGCCATTAACGAATATGTTCGATCTTGGCCAAGTCCGGTGGAGGTCCGCATGGATGCTGTAAGCATAGTGCACCATCAAAATGAGGTCTTCATACAGCATATCGAAGATGCTTTTCCTGCTTTTTAACAAAACATTATTCCCGTACCTTTGTAAAAACTGCTCGTGATGAACACAAACAATCGAAAGGTAAAATCAGTGCCTTCTAAACCCTCTGAAAACAAACCCAAAGAAGTTAAGCCGAGGGATAAGCGCAAGTACATTGACTTTAAAATTAAGGTAAAAAAAGGCGATCCTCTTCCGAGCTTTAACGACGAAGCTATCCGGTTGAATAAGTATTTATCCAATGCCGGCATTTGCTCTCGGAGGGAGGCTGATGTCTTGATACAAACAGGAGTCATCACGGTAAATGGTAAAATTGTAACGGAGCTTGGCTATAAAATAGCGCCAACCGACGTTATTCAATGCAACGGCGAAACCATCAATGCGGAGAAAAAAAGATACGTTTTACTGAATAAACCCAAGGGTTTTATCACTACAATGGATGACCCCCAAGGCCGAAAAACGGTTATGACCTTGGTGCGTAATGCTTGCCGGGAAAGGATTTATCCTGTAGGACGGCTGGATCGAGAAACCACGGGACTTTTGTTGTTTACCAACGACGGAGATTTGGCTAAAAAACTGACGCATCCTCGGTATCAGGCACGGAAAATTTACCACGTTGAGCTGAACAAACCCGTTAAGGCGGAGGACTTAGACAAATTGTTGCGCGGAGTTGATTTGGAGGATGGAAAATCCAAGGCCGACAAAGCATCCTACGTAGAGGGGGGGAATTCGCGCGAAGTAGGTATTGAAATTCATTCAGGAAAGAACAGAATTGTTCGACGGATGTTTGAGTCTTTAGGATATACGGTCGTGAAATTGGACCGTGTAGTATTTGCTGGCTTAACGAAAAAAGACTTGCCAAGGGGGATGTTTCGGCATTTGTCCGAGGATGAGGTATCGTTTTTAAGAATGACAAAAAATGTATAAAGGAATTTTAGGAATTGTACTCGCGATGTTCTGTTTTTTCGGCTGCTCATCGCAACAAAGCGAAAGCCGTCATCCATTGGCTCATTATTTTTATCCCATTTCTTCAACGCCGTCTGTATATGTGTATCGAGATATCATTGGAGGCTTAGACGAACAGTTTCACCGAGTGTATTGCGTCACGGATCAACTCGGCAAGCACCTCGTTCTAGAGCGTTACGCTTCGGACGGACGAATATTAGAGGCCTTGAATTTTAACGTAGACTCGTTGGATATTCAAGACCATATGGTGGTTAATCGAGCCCAAAAAAAGACAAAAGCCATTTTATATAAAACCACTTTTTTTCCTTGGGGAAACAAGGGAAAGTCATGGTTTGCCTCCAAGTTTGAAGGAGTTTTAGATTCAACGTTAATATTGCAAGACATCAAACGTTCTGTTTTGAAAACCAAGGTTGATTGCGAAGTTTTGGGTAACAAGACTCCTTGCCTTGCCTTATTAGATAGCACGCGTTATTCGTTACTTAATCCGTTTACCCAAAGGGAGAAAATCCTGACAGAAATATCTCAAGCCTATTATGCGGAGGGGATTGGCCTTGTGGAGTGGAAGGGGAGCAAAAACAAAGTTCACTTTAAGTTGGAACAAATAATGTCGCAGGAGGATTGGCTCAAAATTATTGGGAGATGAGGTTTATCCTGGTTTTTTTTTTCGTGGCTACAGGCCAGCTCTTGGCGCAATCGTATAGGATATCATCAACCGCAAAAAAGGTGGTTTCGTTTCATTTAGGAACCTCTTTCAATCGTTTCTCTCCCTCAACCTTTTTGATGAAGGGTAACTATTTTGACGTATCCATTAAAAACGCACAATTTGGTGCTTTGAAAGAGAAATGGACCCTGACACAGTATTTAACTAGTCCGATGAAGTTCGCCGTTGGGTTTAACGTTCGAAAAAACGTCCAAGTTATGGTTGGTTTGGATAATTTTAAATACCACCTATCGCCGCAGGTCTTAACGGTTACCGGAACTGTGTATCCTTCCTATGATAAGGTTGGCGGTCTTTCTGGCACCTATTCCGACACCCGAATTTCCATGGACACCATTGGCTTTGACGTTCGAATGAACAACGTTAGATTCATAACGTTGCAAATAAACCGTTTAGCACCGTTGATACATTTCAAGAATTATTCTTTTGCTGCGGTTGCAACTTATGGGGTAGAATTTGGGGCGATACACTCAGATTATACGTTGAATTTCGGTTCGGCTTTTCAAGAAAAATTATCGACCCTTTCGGGAATAGGATCCGCCATTCAATTGGGGATGAGGTTAGAGTTTTTTGGGAGATTTTATCTTTTACCTTCAATAGGCGGTGGCCTTCTAATGCAAAAGAACCTTAGAATGAATACAACGGAGGCAAGTCAAAAAGCCCAACAAAACCTGTGGTTTGGACAAGCTTCAATTTCCGTTGGAACTACGTTTTTTCCAGGTAAAAAGAAAAACTGCGATTGCCCTCATTTTTAAGAATTTCTTCCACCAACTCTAAAATCAATTTTGTAATAGAAAATGGGTAAAAATCCGAGTTGCGTTTTTTCCGTTACCGGTTGATAGTTCGGTGAATTGACAACCGCTTGGTCTAAGGTTGGAGCATAAGCCAAGCTTAGTAAGTTTTTCGTTCCGAGGATGTTCACCAAGTCGAGTCCAAATTCGTGGGTAACAGCTTTAGCGTTCATTCTCCAAGAAATTTTAAGGTCAAGCCTAAAATAATCCCGGAATTGTAATTCGTTGAACAACGAGTCACGGTAGATTAGTTCTTTCTCGTCAATGGTTTTTGCAATGTCTACCAGACCGTAACGTTTTCCTCCAGCGGCGGTTACTTTTGACCCAATTCCAATGATGTTTTTCTTACCTATTTTGAATTCTTTGCCGGCCAATAAATTGGTGACATAAAGACCATTGTACGAAGTGTTTCGCTGTATCCCATCACTTCCCTTATATTTCGAGTCATAAATGGTTCCAGAAAAAAGAAAAAAGAAATCCTTATCAAAGTACTTTTGAACCGTTAACTCCAGTCCATAGTTGACACCCGTTCCTGTATTTTGGAGCGAGTCTGCGAAAATGCGAGCGAAACCACTTCCCATATTGATCATCGAAAACGCGCTTGGAACGATGGTAACGGGGATGTTGTACAGGTACTGATAATAGGCTTCAGATCGCACGCTGAAGCCTTTGCCGAAGAATTTTTCGTAGCCAATGCCGCTGTGAATGCTTTTTGTAAAGTCCATATTCTTGTTGTGGTATACTCCGGTTTGTTTACGCTCATCGACATAAGTGTACAGGGGCTGAGCTTGACTGTGCATCCCCGCACCGGCAAAAACGGATTGATTGCCACCAAATTTGCGCTTCCAACCAACCCTTAATTCGGCAGGGCTAAAACTATTTCCGAAAGAAAAATATTGGCTATGGAGACCAGCAGTAAAGTCTGTTTGATCCGAAACACGCCATTTCCATTGGATAAAAGGCTGTATTAAAAAGGCAACACCTTGAAAATTCCAACGGGTAAAATACTGATCTGGAACGTCTAAGTCAGTGAGTGCCGAATCAATCATATTAATCAAAAAAACATCGGCATTGTAACCGAATTTTAATAAATGTTGCTTATTGATTTTACGGTTCAGGGCCGTGTAGCTCGACAGTTTTCGTGTATTAAATCGATAGGCCATCATTGGGTAAAGGGTATCAATTTGAATGCTGGTGTCTCCTCCTACGGTATTTAGACTTCTTTGAAGATAAACATGGTTTGAATTCTGTACTTCCTGAGAAAGGGCGAGGGTACTGCTAATAAATGTTTTGTCGTTAATGGCTTTTTTGTAATTTAAACCGGCAACTCCCATGGACGTTCCAAAATACTGATCTCGGTCTCCTTCGCCGTACAAATCGGTGGTGTATTCTGTGTTTTTTGAAATTTCGATGGCAATTTTACTTTTTCCTCCCATTCCCCAAAGGGAGAGGTTCCCTCCTTTACGTAATTTAAAATTGAACTTAAAGGCAACGTCTCCGTAGGTTGGTATTGCATCTGTTCCTAATTGTAATCCTAATACTTCGAATAACGAAAGCGTTGAATACCTACCCATCATTAAGAAGCTTGCCGTACCTTTCTTATTGAGCGGACCTTCCGCTAAAAATTCAGTTCCAAATAATCCGAATTGACCGGTAAATTCATGTCTTTGGTCATTTCCGTTTCTGAGTTTCAGGTCGAATACTCCCGATACGCTGTTGCCGTATTCCGCTGGGAATGCGCTCATGATAAAGTCGGAGTTGCCAAGTATTTTGTTATTTAATACCGAAACCGGCCCTCCTGAACTCCCTGCAATGGCAAAGTGGTTAGGGTTGGGAATGTCAATACCTTCCACTCGCCATACCACGCCCAACGGACTGTTTCCACGAATGATGATATCGTTTCTTGAATCGTCGGCACCTTGAACCCCCGCAAAGTTGGAGGCCATTCGAGCGGGGTCCATCCGTGAACCAGGATATCGATTCGTTTCTTCCACGGAGAACTGTTGCGCTGAAATAACGGCTAATTCGTTGATGATTTCTCCTTTTTTTCTTCCCGTTACCACTACTTCGTCTTTGTTGAGCACCATTTCTTGCAATAGGATGTTGAGAATCAACTCCTTTCCCGAACTTACCTCAATGGTTTGGGATTTGGCTTCATATTGAATGTACTTCGTGGTTAAAGTGTATTTGCCCACGGGGACCGATGCGATGGTAAAGGCCCCTTCTGCATCCGTTACCGCACGATAATTCACGCCGCTTTCATTTTTCAAATCGATTTCAATTTTGGCGCCAGAAAGCGGAAAATTCGTTTCGGAGTCCATGACTTTACCCCGAACATTTTGTGTTTGGCCAAAGCACAGTGGCATAATCATCAAGAACAGAACAGTAAATATTGCTTTCATAGTTAATTTAGGTAGGGGTTCAACGCTATTGCGAGTAAAGATAATAAAAGTTAAATAGCTGTTAATTTGTCAAAGGTTCTTTCTTTATAGTGATATTTGTCGGACACTTAAACTTATTCCAAATGAAATCCATTGTACTACCTCTTTTCGTTGTTTTATTCAGCTTTATTTCATGTGCTCAAAAAGAAACGCCTACACTAACGTGGTACACGGATGTATCTCTTGCGGCAGAAGCGGCGGTAACGGCGGAAAAACCCATGCTGTTGTTTTTTACCGGAAGCGATTGGTGTGGTTGGTGTCACCGTTTACAGCGCGAAGTATTTAATACCGCTACGTTCACTACCTGGGCAGAAAGTAACGTAATCCTAGTTGAACTCGATTTTCCAAAAAACAAAGTCCAACCCCAGAACATTAAAGATCAGAACCAAATGTTACAGCAACAATTTCAAGTTCAAGGTTACCCGACAATCTGGTTTGTGAACGTGGTTAAAGAAGGTGAAAAATACAACATGTCTACCTTAAAATCTTCTGGTTACATGGCAGGTGGTCCCGATGTTTGGATTGCCAATGCTCAATCCATTATCGATGGGGGTAAATAAATGAATCATAGTACATGGAGTAAGCATCCATGTTCAAGCACTTTTCCACTGGTTGATTTAGTGCACAGCACTCCCGTTTTAATCGTTTTCGACGGAAAAATAAAAGCGGCGATTTCCTTTAAGTTATCGGCGGTTATTTTAGGGGTGTAAGTCGATAAAATGAGGCTTCCATCCTCCGTTAGCAAAGAGGCGGCATGTTGCAGTAAAGAATCCAATTGATTTTCCAATTGCCATTTTTTACCTTTCGTTCCAATGCCCCAGGCAGGAGGATCCATTTGAATTAGGGAGTAGCAGTGTTTACGTTTAATTTCTCGTTCCATGAACAATAGGGCATCTTCATGCACCAATTTACCAGTAGAAAAACCGTTGTTGTGAAAATTTTCACGGGCCCAATTAAGTGCTGTCTTCGAGGAATCAACATGGATTACTTCAGCACCTAACGAACCTGCGATCACGCTGGACACGCCTGAATAAGCGAATAAGTTTAGGAATTTAGTTTCCGAGCTTGCTAAACGTTTAATTTTTTCCCAATTCATCGACTGTTCTGGAAATACTCCGGTGTGCTTGGTGTTCTTTAAGCCGATTTTAAAGCTCAAATTATAGTAGTGAATATTCCATTCTTCCGGAAGGTTAGCAAGATTTTTCCAATGCCCGTAGGCTCCTTTTTCTTCTTTGAATTGAAAATGGGCTATTTTCTGCCATTCACTTTTCGTTTTTTCTGACTTGAAATAAGCATTTATATCGGGTCGAATGGTGACAACGCTCCCCCAGCGTTCCAGCTTTTCACCTCCTCCCGCATCGATGAGTTCATAATTTTCCCAGGAAGGGGCAAATATTCTTTGACTCAAGATTACCGCATTTTAGGAAGTTTTTTTCTTCCGCCCATCATTTGGGCCATGCGCATTTGGTTTTTCGAAGGAGCCGCCGTCATTTGTTGCTGCATCATTTTGATTTGATCTTTCAGCATACCGCTCTTGTCAAACTTTTTGGCGTCTGCCAAAAGATTCGTTGCTTCGGTGCGGCGACCGGTTTGAAGGCAAATCCCGGCCAATTGCATACGAGCCACCGCATTATCCTCGTTAGTTCTTAACCCCAAGGAAAGCGCTTTTCGAAGTTGTTGCTCGCTTTGAGCCAATCCTGACTCTTGAGCATTCATTAACGCTTGAAGGTACAGAACATAGGCGTGTTGCTTTCGGGGAAGAAACTGAGGGGCACTAATGCGATTAATGTACTTTTTCGCTTTTTCTTGATTGCCTAAACGCATTTGGTTCAGGGCCAAAATCATGTTCTCGTTTCTGAAAAAAGTAAAGCCTACGATGAGTAAAGGAAAAACCATGAAAATACCCCAACCCCAGGAGCCCACTGAAAATAGAAAAACCGTAAAAATCAATAGGCTTAAAGCAACAAGTATACGAACAATAAAGGCAACCATAGTTTAATCGTTAAGGGTAGCAATACATTTCAATTCAATGCAAATAGGGGAGGGGAGGGCATTTATTTCGACCGTAGTTCTACAAGGTTGATTGGTCTGAAAATATTCCGCGTAAAGACGGTTGTACACTTGAAAATCCCGCTTCATATCGGTGAGAAAAACGGTTACATCAACCAACTGATCCCAACTGGATCCCGATGCTTCTAATATGAGCCTGACGTTTTCAAAAACACTTCTGCACTGTGCTTCAAAATCGAAGGCAGTATAATTGCCATTTTTGTCAAGCGCCAATCCCGGAACTAACGAATCTGTGCTATCGGAACCAGGGACACGAGGTCCTACACCGGACAAAAACAACAAGTTGCCCACGCGTCGGGCATGTGGGTAAAGACCAAGCGGTTTCGGGGCGTTAGAGGCGTTAATTTTCATTTGCAGTTACAAATATAAGGATTAACCTCGCCAAGAAGCTATCTTTTGGACTGAAAAAACTGTTTAAGCAATGAACTGCAAGCCTCACCTTCAACCCCGTAAATAAGGACAGTATTCGGATGATATAATCCGGGGGAGAAACGGTTTGCCCCACGGCGTTCATCCGATGCACCGTAAACCACCTTACCTATTTGACTCCAATACAGCGCTCCTGCGCACATCGAACAAGGCTCCAGTGTGACGTATAACGTACATTCTTTTAAATACTTCGCGCTTAAAAAGTTGGAAGCAGCAGTGATCGCTTGAATCTCCGCATGGGCAGTCACGTCCGATAGTTTTTCGGTTAGGTTGTGCCCTTTCCCAATGATTTGATTACCAGCAACCACCACCGCTCCTACGGGCACTTCCCCTTCGTCTAACGCTTTATGCGCTTCAATTAAGGCTTGCTTCATAAAATAAATGTCGTTGAAGGGATTTATCATGCGAATGAAAGAGGCAAAGAAAATAAAATTATTTTTATCCCATGAAATACTTGATACTTATTTGGGCTTTCAGTTTTTGGAATTATTACGCTCAAAAAGAAAACCACTTCAATTTTAAGAAAATTCAAACAGGACCTTACTTCGGGCTACAACAGGGCAGGAACCTTGTTGTTGAATTGGGGGCAGAGAGAAGAATGAAAGAAATAAAGTTTAAAAGCCCCAATTCTTTTGCATTAAACGCGGGAATCAATTACGATTACCGCTCCAGAATCTTGGGCGCCGATGCAGGTTTTTGGTTTCGTCCGAACAGAATCGGTTTTACCTTCGGTGCCGCAGGTGCTGTACGTTCCAATTTTAACGATGCGATGATTGGCTTTGCTCCGATACTCGGATATAAAATTTGGTTACTGCATGCTTTTGCAGGGTATTACTACTACCCAAAGCCCCTTCAAAGCACAATGACTAATCAACTATTCGTATCGTTGCGCCTGGTATTAACGCAAAACTCAAAATGGAAAAACCAATAGCACAAGCCTACTTTTTACATAAAACGGGTAAGGCAAAAGATGCCTTTGTTTTGAAAGCGTTTGAGGTACCTCAATTAAAACCCCATGAAGTTTCCATAAAGGTTCAGGCTTTTGGGTTAAATTTCGCCGATGTCATGGCGCGAAGAGGCCGCTATCGTGACGCACCAAATTTGCCGTATGTTCCCGGTTATGATGTAGTTGGAATCGTTGTTCATACAGGTTCTGAAGAAAACCATGCTTGGATCGGAAAGCGGGTAGCCGCTTTTTGCCGCTTTGGGGGTTATGCTACGGTTGTAAATACTCCGATCAATGCCTTAGTTGAAATTGGAAAAGAAGTGGCAGCGGGCGCCGCACTTTCGTTGTGCACTCAAGGAGTGACCGCCTCGTACATGGCGGAACTCATTCATCCAGCTCACAACGACGGTTTTGTGTTGGTTCATGCTGCGGCTGGGGGAGTGGGAAGCCTTCTTTTACAACTACTACATCACCGAGGATTTAAAACGATTGCCAAAGTCGGAACGCAGGAAAAGGCTCTGCGCTTGACCGCCATTAATCCTACTGAAATCTTGATTGAAGAACACACGGATTATTTTCACAAGCTTCAATCCGTCCTTGGAAAGAACCGTCTTGTTGCATCGTTCAATGCAACAGGGGGCAAATCCATCGGTAAAGATTTGTCACTCATTGGATCAGGAGGTCATTTGGTGCTTTTTGGTGGGGCATCGTTGTTGGGGTCAAGGTTTAAGTGGATTTCAATGCTTAAATTCGTCAGAAACAGCGGTTTTTTTTCGCCCTTACCGTTAATGATGGGATCCAAGGGAATCGTTGGTGTGAATATGTTGCGGTTGGCAGACGATCACCCAAACTTGATGGAAAGGCATTTAAAACAGTGTTTTCAGTTATTCAATGCTGGGAGACTAACCCCTTTATCTCCCAATGAATTTACGAGTCAACAGCTAGCGGAGGCACATTCGTATTTGGAAAGCGGTAAAAGTACCGGAAAAGTTTTGGTTTATTGGGAGGGAGCTTGACCTATTAACGATTTGAAGAACTTTAAAAGAGGTTTTCTAAAAATGAACATTAAGATCAGGTACGGAAAAACCATCAAGTAAAGAATCCCAAAATTCATGTTAGAACTGAAGGCGCTTTCGTCGAGTCCGGAATTTTGTTCGGCGAGCAGTTTACATTGGCTACAACCTTGGCCAAAGACGTCTATGGTAACGCTTAACAAGAAGACAATAAAACCCAATTTTCGCAACATGATTTTTCTTTTTACAAAACTACGGGTTTTCGTACTTTTGGACCATGCATAAATCGGTTTTTTTTACCATTCTTATCGGGGCACTCTGGAGTTGTCAAAACACCAAACCTCCTTCTCCTAAGTCGATGTCGTTGGACGAGGCACTAAAAATGCATCCAGATAGCATTGCATTGCTTCAGCAAAGGGCCAACCGATCGTTAGATTCCATGAATTACAGCTTGCTTTTGCAAGACGCCGCGCGGGCGTTTCGCTTGGATAGCACCAACTTGGAGTCAAGGCTTTTATATGCTTTGGGGCTGATCAACAAGAAGAATGTTGGAGCATCTGATTTTACAACCGCCCAATACCACTTTGTTAAAGTGTTAAGTAAAGACTCCACAAATTTAAAAGCGTTGGTGGGGATAGCCGGAGTGTGCGCAAATCTTGGCGGAAATGAGGCCGCATTTGGATGGCTGAATAAAGCGTTGCGGATTAACCCAAGGTATAGGGATGCTTATGTTTTGAAAGGATCGATTTATTTGAGGGAAGGAAATTATAAGTTCGCGAAATCCTCTTACGAAACAGCGGTGCAACAAGACCGTACGTTTTTTCTTGGGTATTTGATGCTTGGAACCATTTATCAATACGAAAAAAATCCGCTGTGCATTGAGTACTTTACAACCGCGTGTCAATTACAACCAAAAAATACCGAGGCATGTTATTCATTGGCATATGCATACGAGAACTTTGATAAAGTCAAAGAGGCAAAACGATTTTACCGAAGAATGGCAAAGCTGGACAGCACATTGTGCGAGCCTTACTTCCATCTTGCTTCGATTAAGCACTTTACGGAGGGGGACTTAGATAGCGCCATGCATTGGTACAGTGTTGCATTGGATATTAACCCCAATCATATTGAGAGTTTACATAATTTAGGGTTGTTGTATGAGGACAAAAAAGACCGCACGAATGCCTTGTTGACGTACGCCAAAGTGTTGAAAATCAACCCGGAATATCCCCTTACAAAGGTCCGTGTAAAAGCACTTCAAAAATAAAAATGGATCAACGCATACAACGTATTATTGCCGAACTTTTCCTCCCGATTGTAGGCGTTCTTTTTTGGCAATGGAACACTGCCTTTTTACTTTGGTTCATATTGATCGACGGTATAACTGGAGTGGTTGTTGGCCGCATGCATTCGGTGCGTAAGAGTCCATGGGAACACACCCTGTTGCAGTGCGTTGAATGCGCCTTAGCGGCATTGTTGATTTTTGCACTAAGCCATTCATTCACGGACAGTTTTGTTCAGTTCTTTTTCTACGAAGACACGGGGATTCCACAAGGTTATTTTTTATTGCCGATGATAATTTTGGGAGAGTGGATGAGGTGGATTGCCAGTAAAAAAATGGGGGTTTATTTTTTCCAAGCTAAAAAGGCTTTTTACGTTAAAATTGCTTTTTTCGCTGTGTTGTTCGTGATGGTTGCTTTGGGCTTGCCGGATTTTTACCTTTCGTTGCTGTTAATTTTCCTTAGTTCATTGGTAATTCTTTTGATTCCACAAGATGTTTTAGTGATTTAACTTAATTTTGCCTCTTATGAGTGAAATCAACAAAAGATTATTAAAAAACCGCAATTTAAGCCTTCAAGGAGGTGGAGAAGAACGGGTGAAAAAACACCATGCGCAAGGCAAGTTAACCGCTCGAGAGCGCATTACTCTGTTGCTGGACGAAAACTCTTTCCATGAAATTGGCGCCTTGGTAGAACACCGTTCCAACTCCTTTGGGTTGGACCAACAGCGTTTTGCAGGAGATGGGGTTATCACCGGTTTTGGAAAAATCCACGGAAGATTAATGTACGTTTATGCCCAAGATTTTACGGTTTTGGGCGGTTCATTGAGCGAAACACACGCTGCAAAAATTTGCCGCATCATGGATTTAGCGCTAAAAAACGGCGCTCCAATCATTGGACTCAACGATTCCGGAGGAGCGAGAATACAAGAGGGGGTTGTTTCACTTTCAGGTTATTCCGAGATTTTCTTCCGTAACACAAGAGCAAGCGGTGTGGTACCTCAACTTTCCCTAATCATGGGGCCTTGCGCTGGCGGCGCGGTTTATTCACCGGCGCTAACGGATTTTGTGTTCATGGTGGAGGATACTTCTTACATGTTTGTAACGGGCCCTAACGTGGTAAAAACGGTAACCCATGAGGAGGTTAGTTCTGAGGATTTAGGAGGAGCAAAGACCCATGCAGAACGAAGCGGGGTCAACCATTTTGTTGCGGGAAATGACGTTGAGTGTTTGAAAAAGGCGCGCGCGCTATTGACGTACCTGCCGCAAAACGCCTATGAAAACGCCCCTAAACCATCGGTTTTCGAGTTCTCCGCAGAAAAATTGGACCGCATTGAGAACATTTTGCCATCGAATAATGGCTTGCCCTACGATTGCCGACGAGTGCTTGACTGTTTAGTGGATGACGGATCGTTTTTTGAAGTGCAGGAGGATTATGCAAAGAACATTGTCATTGGATTTGCAAGGCTTGAAGGTCGAACGGTTGGAATAATTGCTAACCAACCCGCTGAACTTGCAGGTGTTTTAGACATCAATGCTTCGAGAAAAGGTGCTCGATTTGTGAGGTTTTGCGATTCGTTTAATATTCCGTTGTTAATCGTTGAAGATGTTCCTGGATTTTTGCCTGGCACCGATCAAGAATGGAATGGAATCATTACCCATGGAGCCAAATTGCTATATGCGTTTGCAGAGGCTACTGTTCCTCGAATTACGGTAATCACCCGTAAGGCTTATGGCGGAGCGTACTGCGTCATGAATTCGAAATCGCTAGGAGCTGATTTGAGTTTTGCTTGGCCAACAGCCGAGATTGCGGTAATGGGTGCAAAAGGAGCAGCAGAAATAATTTTTAGAAAAGAAATTGTTGACGCTTCGGATCTTGAACTTAAATGGAGGGAGAAGGAGGCAGAGTATGCTGATACCTTTGCAAACCCGTATCGAGCTGCTGAACGGGGCATCGTTGACGATGTTATTTTTCCGAGAGAAACACGGGAAAAGCTCCTTCATGGGTTTTCCATGCTTGAAAAAAAAGCTGAAAATTTACCTCTTAAAAAACACGGAAATATACCTTTATAACATATGGAAATGAAAGATTTAATAGCAACATTTACCCAACAATTGGAAGAAGCATTTACGATTGCTTCTAGTGCGGAATTTAGAAAACCTAACAGACCTATCAACAACCTTGTAATTTGTGGTTTAGGCGGTTCGGGTATTGGAGCCAAAATAGTAAGCAATTGGTTGCAAGACGAATTGCAGGTGCCCTTGACGCTGGTTAATGAGTATACGCTCCCTGCCTTTGTTGGTCCGAACACCCTGGTTATTGGTTCCTCCTATTCAGGCAATACGGAGGAAACAACAATGGCAATGCTCGAGGCACAACGAAAAGGAGCTTTTATTTTCGGGGTCACCAGTGGTGGACAACTTGCACAGTTTTGCGATACGCACGGTTATGATTGCGTAAGGGTTCCCGGTGGTAATCCCCCGCGCAGCGCATTGGCATACTCCTTAGTGCAATTGGTAAATTACTTACAAGCACTGGGTTTCATCACAGATCGGGTGTTGAAGGAAATAAAGAGCAGCATTTCGTTGATCAATGAAGAGCAAGCGGCTATAATGATTAAGGCTAAGGAATTGTCCGATTACCTTTACGGTAAGGTTGGCGTTTTTTACGGCGAAACGAAATACGAAGGCGTTATTGTGAGGGCGCGACAACAATTTAATGAAAACTCAAAGTATTTGGGATGGAGTCATGTTATTCCAGAAATGAACCACAACGAATTGGTTGGATGGGGAGGAGGAGATGATCGTTTTGCTCCGGTCTTTTTTATGGCTGAAGATCTGCATCCACGAAATATGAAGCGATTTGATATTAGCATGAAAGCGGTTCAAAATAAGTCGAACGCTTTATTTTTATTGGAAGCAAAAGGCAGGTCTTTGGTTGAGAGATCCCTGTATCTTATTCATTTGGTGGATTGGGCTTCGTTTTATTTGTGCGAGAGAAACGGTGTTGATATTATGGATATTGAAATCATTGATTTTTTGAAGTCCGAATTGGGAAAGATGCAATGACCCAGCCCAAAGTACAGGTTCACGATCTAGGCCTTATTAATTATCAGGACGCTTGGGATTATCAAGAGAAATTGTTTAATAATCTCATCGAACAAAAGCGTTTAGGCGCATCGATGCCCCATAATCAACTGATTCTGTGCGAGCACCCACATGTTTATACCTTGGGTAAAAGCGGTGATGCGGGTAATTTACTCGCAGACCAAAAGATGCTTGAGGATATGGACGCTCAATTTTATAAAATCAATCGCGGGGGAGACATTACCTACCACGGCCCCGGACAATTGGTGGTTTATCCTATTTTTGATTTAGAGCAGTTTTTCAAGGATATCCATAAATATATGCGATTTTTAGAAGAATCAGTTATCATGACTTTAGCTAATTATGGAATCGAAGCAGAGCGTATCAATGGATTAACAGGCGTTTGGATTCCCGGAAATCCATCGCGTAAAATTGCGGCATTTGGTGTAAAGTGTTCTCGATGGGTTACGATGCACGGAATTGGATATAACGTTGCTACGGATTTATCCTATTTTGATAAAATCGTTCCTTGCGGTATAACAGATAAGGCGGTGACATCCATGGCAAAGGAATTAGCGAAGCCGGTTGCGTTTTCTGAAGTGAAGGATCAATTGGTTTCTAACATGAGTAAATTGTTCGGTTTTGATATAATCTGAAAGAATGAATATACACGATTTAATCCCCAAAGTTGAGGGAGTCTTTTTGGCGCTATTGGAGGAGAAAGACAACGCAGAGTATGCCGTTTATTTGGTCAACGATCGAAAAGACATCATGGAGGGAATCATTGTGACCAGTGTAGGTTTTGGAGAGAATCTGCAGTCGGGGGAAGCCCTAAAAACAGCAACCTTACGCCATTCTCTCGAGGTTTTGTTGCCAGAGGAATATGCAAAGATTGAGTTAATTGTTCCTGAGGTTTTCGGTTTGTATAACGAATATTGGGTGAGTTTTTGGGTGGATGAGGTACTTTACGATAAGAAGTTTCTATTCTTACCAGATTCAATAAAAATTGAGGATTTCACCGTTTTGCCTAAGTTTAACAAGAGGGGCATATTTTTGACGTAAAATTACCGCCGTCCGGATAAAAAAAAGACGGCTCAAGGCCGTCTTTTAATGGAATAAATCGCATTCTTACTGTTTGTCGTAAATGGCGATGCACGTACCGCTTCCCCCAATAAGAGGAGTTGTATTATCGTAAGTATACGTAATCTGAATCTGGGTGCCACTCGAATTCATAGCACCTGTTCCTGAGAAATTGATGTCGCCTAATTGAATGTTGATGGTTTGCTGCGGGATGGTAACGGTAGCTCCATTAATGGTTCCCGTTGCAGTTCCACCAACAAGGTTGAAAAAGTTCTCAATGTTGATGTCAGCGGCGGTAGCGCCTTCGGTAATCGCTGGACTTCCAGAAACCGGAAATTGAGACCCGCTGCATGTAGAAGTTAATCCCCAAGTTGGTCCCGTCCAGTTTTCAGCACCAATCACCACATTAACTGTTCGCTTAGCGGTGGTTGTTCCGTTAGTGTTGGTGGCGGAATAGTTGACATAGTAGGTACCAACAACAGATGTGTCAACTTGGTTGTCCGTGGTTACTGTTACTGCCGATCCGTCTTTGTTGGTGGCCGTTGCACCCGCATCGGTATAAGACGTCCCTACGTTGATGGTAACACTCGCAGTTCCATTTAACTTAATGGTGGGTTTGTATAAACAAGAGCCATCGTCTTTTTTGGCTTTTGAATTGAAATTTACGGCTCCGTTATCGGTACAGCCTTTCTTTTTGCATGCGGTGAAGGTCATAAGACCAACCCCAACAAATAACAATAGCAAAGTTTGTTTCATAACACTTAAGTTTTAGTTTTTTCAAATTTAGATAAATATTTGCATTTACCCTTCGATTTCAACAACTTTATTACTGGTTAATGCTGTTCTGATGCGTTGTTCTAATTCGTCGCACAACTCTGGGTTGTCTGCAAGAATGGATTTAATGGAATCCCTACCTTGTCCTAAACGTGTTTCGCCATAAGAGAACCAAGATCCGCTCTTTTTCAATACGTTAAGTTCAACTCCTAGATCGATTATTTCACCAATTTTAGAAATGCCCTCCCCGTAAAGGATGTCGAATTCTGCCTTGCGAAATGGAGGAGCAACCTTGTTTTTAACTACTTTAACTTTAACGCGGTTCCCAATAATTTCTTCTCCGTCTTTTAATTGGGTCGCCTTACGGATATCAAGACGTAGAGAAGCATAGAATTTTAAGGCATTACCTCCTGTTGTTGTTTCCGGATTGCCAAACATGACACCAATTTTATCCCTTAATTGGTTGATGAAAATGCAACAACAATTGGCCTTATTAATCGAGGATGTTAGTTTGCGTAAAGCTTTTGACATGAGGCGCGCCTGTAATCCCATCTGAGAGTCCCCCATTTCCCCTTCGATTTCTGCTTTCGGCGTGAGAGCAGCCACAGAATCAATGACGATTAAATCAATTGCCCCAGAACGAATAAGGTTGTCTGCAATTTCCAACGCCTGTTCTCCGTTGTCGGGTTGTGATATTAAAAGATTTGCCACATCCACGCCAAGTTTTTCTGCATAAAATTGATCAAAAGCATGTTCTGCATCGATGAATGCAGCGATCCCTCCTTGCTTTTGTATTTCAGCAATCGCATGTATGGCCAGAGTTGTCTTTCCGGAGGATTCCGGCCCATAAATTTCCACAATTCTCCCTTTCGGGTAACCATTAATTCCAAGCGCTAAATCTAAGGTCAAAGACCCGCTTGGAATAACGTCTACTTTTTCAACAGGGCTGTCGCCAAGTTTCATAACAGCACCTTTCCCAAAAGTTTTATCAAGCTTTTCCATGGTTAATTGGAGCGCTTTCAGTTTTTCATTTTGAACATCTTTTGTTGACATAATTTTTTGTTTTTACAAAGGTTTAACCACAAGAACGTAATCGATTTACGTTTATTAAAATTGCCCGAAAATTTTTAAAATTTCTTCAGCATGATTTTTAGTGTCGGGTTTGTCAATGACATGAATAAGTTCTCCCGACTCATTGAATAAAAAGGTTTTACGGTGGATTCCGTCGTACGTTTTACCCATGAATTTTTTCGGACCCCAAACGCCAAAGGCCTCGATAACGGTTTTGTCGGGATCTGAGAGCAAGGGAAAGAATAAGCGATGCTTGGTAGCAAATTTATGGTGCGATGCAGCAGAGTCTGCACTCACGCCAACCACGGAAACGCCCATTTCGCGCAATTTTTGCTCGCCGTTTTGAATGCTGCAGGCTTGAGCGGTGCAACCCGGTGTATCGTCTTTCGGGTAAAAATAGAGGGCCAATTTTTTACCCAAAAATACTGACAAGTAAAGCTCCTTATCCTCTTGGTTCTTAACGCTTAATTCCGGTAACTTATCGCCAATTTTTATCATAGCACAATGTTTAAATATTAAACAAATATAGCGATTAAAATTACAGCAAGCGTGTTTTTAAAAAAATTAATAGCCAGAATCTTCGGAATCCATCATTAACGATAAGCCGTTGTACACTGTTTCCAAGGATGCTTTCTTATTTTTTAGGGATTGTATCTTGTTGATATCGCTGTTTTTACCAAGTTGCTGAAGCTCTTCGTCAATAACCTCTTGTTCTGATTGCAGGATTTCCATAAATCGCTCAACGATCATTTCAAAATACCAACCGGTGTATTGGTTTCCATTTTTCTTACTGTAAGTCAAGACCTCGATGGCGCGGTCCATGGACGTACTTCCGTTGCGTATAACATGGTACGCATAGGACAACAAGGCCCGCAGTTTATTGTAGTCTTTCATTTCTCCTCCAAGGATCAATTGTTCAATGAATGGAAGGTCTTGGGCATTTCCATATTCACCCATTATTTCAGCGGCACTCACTCTAATTTCGGCCTCTTTGGAAGAACTCAATTCCCGTGCGATGCTCAATGCTTGAACAGAATCTATTTCTTTCAAAACGCTAATTGCGGCTCCTAAAACGGCTATTGAACTGTCGCGAAGCAAGACGCCACGGACGGTCTTAATGGCATCGGTTTTTTCAATTTTAGAAAGCAAAGCAACCGCTTCTTTGCGAACTAACGATTTTTTGTCTTTCTCTAAGATTTTTAAGACGGCTGTCTTGAGGCTTTTTTTATCATTTATTTCATCCATCTTATTTAAGTAATCCAAAGCAGATGCTCGAATTCCCCAAAATGGGGCATTTGTAGCCTCTAGGATGATGTTCAATTTATTGGGATGTGAAGATTTTGCGATTCGCTTAAGCGCTGTTGCTTTTGAACGGTAACGGTTAGCATTGTAATACTGATGGATGAGCTGTTCAATGGGTTTTTCTTCATATACCTTTGCAAGCAGCATCTGATCATCGTCCAAGTGAACATTTTCTAACTTACCGACAAATGGAAAACTAAACTCTTCCGTTTCATTTTCAATCGTAATTGGATAAACGTGTTTGCCGTCGGCATCCCATAGGGCAAGGTTGACCGGTATTTTAAAGTTTCCAAAGTTCTGTGCCTGATTCACTTTTACCGTAACCGTATTGTTTTCTTGGTCGATTACTTGTTCCGTGAATAAAACGGGGTGTCCTTTAGATAAGAACCATTGGTTGAAAAACCAATTTAAATCTTCCCCTGACACTTCTTCCATGGCTAACCGAAGGTCATGTATTTCTACAGACTTGTAGGCGTTAAGGGTTAAATATCGGTTCAATCCCGCAAAGAAGGCCTCGTCTCCCAGGTAATTTCTCAACATGTGGAGAATCCTTCCCCCCTTGTTGTAAGAATGGTTGTCGAACATTTCTTCTTTGTCATTGTATTCAAAACGGATTAGGTTCTTATACTCTTGACCGGAGTAATAACCGTTCGCTTCTTCTTCCGCATTATAATCGGCTTCATCTATACCGTATTCGTACTCGTCCCAAAGATATTGGGAATAGTTCGCAAAGGACTCGTTCAAAGGTAGGTTCGCCCAAGATTCGCAGGTGACTAAGTCCCCAAACCAATGATGAAATAACTCATGGGCGATGGTGGATTCGTCGTTCCCATCAATCAGTTCTTTTTTCGTTTTGTAAACATAATCGCCAAAAACGACGGCTCCAGAATTTTCCATGGCACCCGAAACATAATCCCTTACCACGATCTGCGAATATTTGTCCCAAGGATACTCAACACCGAGTTTTTCAGAGAAAAATTTGATCATTTTCGGGGTCTTTCCAAAAATGGCTCTTGCGTCGTTTTCATATTCAGGTTCCACATAATAATTGACTTCCATTTTCTTACCATCCTTTCGGGTGTAGAAGTCTTTCACGACTTTGAATTCTCCAACGGCCATCATGAATAAGTATGGCGCATGAGGTAAATCCTGTTTCCAATGGTCCGTTCGCATTCCTTTGTTGTCTTTTTTTGAACTCACCAGCTTCCCGTTCGAAAGGGTAACGTATTTATCCTCTACGGTCAGGATGATTTCTTGCGAGGTTTTTGAATTCGGCGCATCAATGGTAGGAAACCATACTGAATTTGCCTCCGTTTCTCCCTGCGTCCATATTTGTGGCATTACGTCTTCGTTGTCTCCCGTTGGATTAATAAAGAACAGTCCTTTATCAGAGGTGATGGCTGCTCCTCCCCCGGCTTCGCGTTCCTCTGGTTTGGCGATATACTCAACGACTAACGTAATCTTTTCATCTTTTTTGAAGTTTTGTCCGAAATGAACGGTTAACTTTTCTCCATCAGGATATTCGTATTGCAATTCGTTGCCGTTCATCCATACCGCCGTTATTTCCATTCCTTTAGCATCCAATACCACACTATCCGTTGCATAAAAATGAGGTTTCATGGTTAACGTAGCTTTTCCAATCATTTGAGATTCCTCCCAGTTGAAACTTGCCTCGATTTTTGTGTGCACCAAGTCCATGTACTTCCTGTGAGAGGCATTGTACGGTGGGTCAAAACCATCGTAGTCCTCATAAGGGCCCCAGTCCTCGAAATCCATTAATGAATCGTCTTCATAAATTCCTTCATCTCCGGAACTTTCGCCGTCCATTACTATTTCAAAAGCTTCCCCGTCCGCTTCGTTTTTAGATGATCCACAGGCTGAAACAAACAACATTAAGCCAAGGACAATTAAAGTACATTTCATCATTGCATTATTTTTCACAAAACTGCTCAAATATTTTGTACTAAGATGTAGTTTTGCTAGGGATTTTCTAAATTATTTTGACATTTCTTTAAATTCGTTTCCCAATGACTGACATTAGGTCCTATTCTTTTGATGGTAAACGCGCCATAATACGAGTAGATTTTAACGTGCCGTTGCACAAAGAAACCATGCAAGTGCAAGACGACAAACGCATTAAAGCGGCATTACCCACGCTGAATTGGGTATTGAATCATGGTGGAAGTGTCGTGTTATTATCGCATTTTGGGCGGCCCAAAAACGGCCCTGAAGACCGTTTCTCCATGCGACATGTTTTACCAAGGCTTCAAGAGCTTCTTGGCGTTCATATTGGCTTTTCTTCTACCTTGGAAGAGGGAATTCTCAGGTCAAAGGAGTTAAATGCCGGAGATGTGATGTTGATGGAAAATGTGCGGTTTTTTGAAGGGGAAACCGATAATGATTCGGTATTATCGGAAGGGTTCTCTAAATTGGGTGACTGCTTCATCAACGATGCCTTTGGTTCAGCGCACCGAGCTCACTCCAGCACGGCCGGCATTGCGTCATATTTTCCAGAGGACCGTATGATGGGGTTATTAATGAAAGAGGAAATAAATAATGCACAACGTGTGCTATCCAACCCCGTAAAACCCTTTACAGCAATCATCGGAGGAGCCAAAGTTTCGGATAAAATATTGATCATAGAAAACCTTTTAAGCATCGCTTCGGATATCATTATCGGAGGGGGCATGGCGTATACTTTTGCTAAAGCAATGGGCGGTCAAATAGGTAATTCATTAGTGGAGGAAGATCGATTGGAGAATGTTAAAACGATTCTATCGAAGGCCAATCAATTGGGGGTAAGATTGCACTTGCCTCAGGATAGCGTAATTGCCGATAGTTTTTCGGGTCATGCATCAACTCAAATAACTTCAAGCCATCACATACTCGAGGGTTGGATGGGCTTGGATATTGGTCCCAATTCGATCAATGACTTCAAAAAAGTTATTTTGTCCAGTAAAACGGTACTATGGAATGGACCCATGGGCGTTTTCGAGTGGGAGCCTTTTGCGGAAGGCACGAAGAACATTGCTTTGGCGGTTGCCGAAGCCACCTCTTCCGGAGCCTATTCACTGATTGGAGGAGGCGACAGCGCCTCTGCCATCGCTCAATTTGAATTAGCGGACAAAGTGAGTTATGTTAGCACTGGAGGAGGAGCACTTCTTGAGTTGTTTGAAGGAAAGGAACTCCCAGGAATTCGCGCTCTTGGTTAGTGATTTAAAAAGAAATCGACCAGTCTCGCAGAATACCCCATTTCGTTATCATACCAGCCTACTAATCGGATTAATTTTCCCGATACCACCGTCAATTGAGGGTCAAATAAACAGCTGTAGGTTGACCCAATCACATCGCATGATACTATGGGATCATGGGTAATGCCAAGTATTCCTTTCATGGCGCCTTCCGAAGCGCCCTTCATCGCGTCATTGATTTCTTGAACGCTCAGTTCTCTCTCGGTAATGAGGGTTAATTCGGTCATGGATCCATTGATAACAGGCACTCGAACACTTGAGCCTGACAATTTACCCTCTAGATGCGGAAAAATTTTAACCAATGCTTTTGCTGCACCGGTACTTGTTGGGATGATAGCGTTTGTCGCAGCTCTTGCCCTTCTTAAATCCTTATGTGGTGCATCTTGAAGCCGTTGGTCGGAGGTATAACTATGAACCGTTGACAGGTGTCCTAATTCTATTTTACTCAACGACTCTATCACTTTAATCATCGGAGCAGCATTGTTCGTGGTGCACGAAGCGTTGGAGATTACTGGCCCTAAATCGCGCACGTTTTGCTCGCTCACCCCAAGAACGACGGTAGGCACATCCTCTTCACCCGGGGCAGATATCAACACCCTTTGGGCTCCTGCTACTAGGTGCAAACCCGCTAAATCTTTTGATAGAAACTTTCCAGAAGATTCCAGTACATCATGCACCCCATAAGTCAACCAAGGGATGTCTTTTGGGTTAGCATGCTGCGTAAACACAATTTTCTTTCCATTCGAAAACACCAGCTGATTTCCGATGATTTCGAAATTCAAGGGAAGCCTTCCTTGGCTTGAATCGTATTTTAATAAATGAGCTAATTGTTGGACGCTGGCTAAATCGTTAACCACTGCAACGTTCAACTCGTCCATTTCAAGCGCCAAGCGCGTGAAACACCGGCCAATTCTCCCAAAACCATTTATGCCAATTGTTGCCATCTTTTTTTGTACAAAAGTACACTTAGCCCTCCATTAATAGAACTGTTTAGTGAACAACAAACACAAAACCGTGTTTTTCGATTTCAACTCCACCGTCGAAAGTGGCATTGATGCGGTAGAAATAGTTCCCTTCTTCTACCAATTTTCCATCGGTTGTTTTTCCGTCCCAAGTTCCTGCAGGATTCGTGAACTTGTACATGACATTTCCCCATCGGTTTAATATCACGCATTCAAATTCAGCAATTCCTTCAGGGTCACTAATGCCAAATAACTGGTTTCCATTCATAGAACTCAGGGAAATGATGTTTGGAACATCAAAATCACATTGTTTAATGGTTATGATGGCCGTGTCGCTCGCAGTATGGCAAACGTTTGACGCGGTAATGAAATATTGTCCGGCATCCGAAACGACAATAAAGTTATCGGTTGATCCTGTACTCCATTGCAGTTGAATGGGCGAGTTGTAACCGGTTTGCTGAACGCCTGAATTAATAGAAGCCGCAATTAAGTCAATGGTCGTTCCTTTACAAATGGCACTGTCCAAAATATCTACGTAAACATACG
This sequence comes from Flavobacteriales bacterium, assembly GCA_947500875.1. Lineage (GTDB taxonomy): Bacteria > Bacteroidota > Bacteroidia > Flavobacteriales_D > Crocinitomicaceae > UBA952. The sequence goes on from CANMUN010000003.1 coordinate 32,134, forward strand.
GTGGAAATTCGATTTGCGAATTGATGACGGTTCCACAAGCATTGTCGGTATAAACGATGCCGTATATCCCTGGAGTGGAGGTTGAAACTATGGGGTTTTCTACCGCCGGATTTGAGAAGGTAATGGCGGTGTCCGAAGCAGACCAAACCCCTCCAGCATAGGATTGGGTATTGGCTACTTGCAAGAATAAATTACAAGCAACCGTGTCCGTAAAAATCACCGGAATAGGCAAGACTTCGAGTGCAACCGTAGTGTCGTAATTGCATCCAAAATCATCCGTAACATTGTAGGTGTAGTAACTTGTCCCAGGGATATTCGGCTGAACCACTAAAGCGGTATCGTTTTGACCAGAGATGATGGTTGGATCGTTGCTCCAAAAATCGCTTACGATGATGTTCTGATATCCTTCTTGGTCCGGGTACAAACTCTGATTAAAATAAATACCCCACTGGAAAATATAACCATCGTCAATTCCTTGGTTATCTTGCACCGTAATGGTCCAATTACCATTAACAGGACAACCAATGAAATTATTGAAATCTCCGTCGGGCAAATACACTCCATTGGGATTCATGGACGGGAATCCGTAATCATTGATGACGGTATTGCCGGCAGCATTTTCACTGCAAATGGTTCCCAAAGTTGCTTGAGTTGGAGAGAAGCAGTACGACCAAACAGGAGAACCAGGAGCCCCGCCGTCTAAATTCGTGTCATTGCCCAAAAAGGTACCAATTCCGTTGCCACAACCACCTGGAACAAGTTCATTCCACCCCCAAGGCGTTTGATTATAAGCATTCATAAGCGATACCGTCGTCCCGTTCGGACACGTTAAGGCAATTTCAAGATCACCAATGTAGGAGTGTTCTATATCGATGCACAATTGATCGAAATCTCCTGCGCCCGTTATTACGGTGCTGCTGTCGAATCCGGTAATTCCAATGTTGGTCGCGTATTGAACCCCACTTCCATCCGGTAAAAAGGTAAGACCAGCAAAAATTCCCCCAATCTCAAAAGTGCCATAGGGAATATCCACGCCCACGGTGTCTTGAGGGGTAACCCCACCAATAAGGGTCGTGTTCTGCCCTAAACAAACCGTATCCTCCAAAGGTCCGGTTCCTACAAAACTTGGCAATTGTGAAACTCGAACTTTCGAGGTTATCCGTTTAATTTGAGGAAAAATATCCGTAATTCTCAAGTCGATGAAATATCCCGCTCTGGCCGGAGGCGTAAACCAAACTGAGTCGTTGTTAAATTGTCCAATACCCCCGATAGTCCATTGGTAAGAACAATTATTAACATTTTGTGAATAGCCGGTATTGGTGACCTCCAACGCGTATGGGAATGTGGGATCTGCAACAAAGAGGATGCTGTCACCGAAACAAATATCTACATATCCCGTGTCCGCAGGGTTCAAGGCATCTGGCCCTGTTCCATTGATGTAGGCATGCATGTGAGGAGCAAAAGGTTGTTGAGGATTTCCACAAGCCACATTGGCGTCCCAACCCGTTCCCTCAGCACTTCCATTGGTTTTAAATCGAAGGGTTAGGCATCCACTCGGATTGTTTTGAAACGAAGCTTGTACAAAAAAACCGTTCGGATGCGTTCCCGAATTGTAAGCACCTAACAAGGGAGAAGCGGTGCTTGGTCCGTCGAATACGTACAGCGTATCAGAAGGATCAATGTTAAATGTGAAGCCAATGTTGGTTGCAAAAGCGATGGATACTTTCGAACCTTGGGCAAGATCCGGACAAAAGGTAATGACCTCGTTCATGTTGGGGGCGTAGTTGGTTGGACCGTCACTGAAATTGGTGCCACCCGCAGGAGGAATGATTGCGGAACAGTTCAAAGGATTTCCTTGAGGGTAGTCCGGCCCTGTAATCAGGATTTGTCCAAGTCCTGAAAACGCAGTAAAAGCAGAAACCAAGAGAATGTATAATCGTTTCATATGAAAGGGTTATTTTTTGGTGCCCTTGTAGGCTAATTGCAATTGATATAAGGATTTGACGGACAGTAATTCACCTTGGGTTTCGGTCCTAAAATACTGCGTGTAAGGCATGATTTGTATGTTCAAATCCGTAAAATGGGTGGTCTTTTTTACCAATGGGTAATCATCCATGTTTTTATTTCCGTTGTTGAACACCACAGATATCGCGTTGTCGTATGCAAAAACAAGTAAATCTAAATTACCGTATTGCTCTTTAAACGACTTCAATTCTGTTTTAGAATAAACTCGGTTTAGGGCGCGAAGGCTTTTTTGACCCCACAAAGGGGACGCGATAAATAAAACTAGGGAAAATAAAAAGGCGGTTTTCATAATTTCAAGGATGATTTAGTTGCGCTTTGACAAGGACTTGTTTTCCAACGTATTGGTTGCAAGGCCCTCATTTTTTTTCAAATTTAACACAATTAAAGTTTAGCTTTGTAAAAAGATTTTCATGGAGCATTTAGTTCAATTAGCGTCCCAAGTTCGAAGGGATATTGTTCGAATGGTACACGCGGTTAGTTCGGGCCATCCAGGAGGCTCGTTGGGGTGTGCTGATTTTTTTGTGTTCATGTATTTTGAACGCATGATTTGTAATCCAAGTGACTTCTCAATGGATGGGGCGGATGAAGACGTTTTTTATTTGTCCAATGGCCATATTTCACCGGTTTGGTACAGCGTTCTTGCGCGAAAAGGTTTTTTTGAGGTTGCAGAGTTGGCTACTTTCCGAAAAATTTCAAGCCGACTTCAGGGGCACCCTTCCGTTGACAAAAAGCTTCCTGGTATTCGAGTAGCTTCGGGCTCGTTGGGACAAGGACTTTCGGTGGCTATTGGTACAGCCTTAGCCAAAAAGATGAATCAAGATCCTCGTTGGGTTTATTGCTTAATGGGAGATGGGGAAATACAAGAAGGCCAAGTGTGGGAGGCCGCCATGTATGCTGGAAATAAGGGAGTGGATAATTTGGTAGGAATCATCGATGCTAATAACCGTCAAATCGACGGAGATGTAAGCCAAGTAATGGGCGTTATGCCACTGGAAGAAAAATGGAAAGCCTTCGGGTGGGAAGTATTTTCCATGGATGGGCACGATTTTAGCAGCATGCGTTCGATTATGCAGCAAATAGACCAGCACCAGGGTAATGGTAAACCTAAAATGATTGTCATGCGCACAGAAATGGGTCAGGGGGTAGATTTTATGATGGGAACGCACAAATGGCACGGTTCGGCACCTAATGATGAACAATTAAGCCGTGCGTTGAGCCAGTTAAAAGAAACCCAAGGAGATTATTAATTCGATGAGAACGATCCTTTTTTTATTCCTTTATTTAACTTTTGGACATAATGGTCTGAGCCAAGTAAATGTTAAATCTCGGATTCTTTTTATTCTTGATGCTTCCAATAGCATGAATTCCGAATGGGGTAAACAAACTAGAATTCAGGCAGCTAAAGAAATTTTAGTTCAAGAATTAGAGGCCTTGAGAGGAGTTCAAAATACAGAAATTGCCTTGCGAGTTTATGGCCATCAAACCCCTTTCAACAATTTGGCACAAGATTGCAATGACACCAAGTTGGAGGTTCCTTTCGGGGAAAACACCTTGGATGCCATTCAAGCACGCATTAAAAACTTAGAGGCCAAAGGAGCAACTCCGATTGCAAGAACCTTAGAAGCATCCGCAGGTGATTTTCCAGATACACTGGCCAAAAATTACATTATTCTCATTACGGATGGTTTGGAATCGTGCGATAACGATCCTTGTGTTATTGCTAAAAAATTGAAAGAAAAAGGGGTAAAAGTAACCCCTTTTGTCATAGGATTGGGAATGGACATGTCATACCTGGCAAACTTCAATTGCATTGGTACCTATTCCGATGCGGAAGATAAAGATTCTTTTAGGAAAGTATTTAACACGATTTTAAATTCAGTTTTGCTTAAAACAACGGTTCAAATCAACCTGAACGATCTCAATGCCAAACCAACTGAAACCAACGTGACCATGTTCTTGTACGAGTCGGGAACAAATCAATTAAAATACACCTTGGTTCATACACTCAACCGCCTAGGTAACCCGGACACCTTGTATTTGGATCCAAGTTTAACTTACGATTTGGTGGTTAATACCCTTCCAGTAACGGTCAAAAAAAACATTCAACTGAAAAAGCACACCCACAACACCATAGAAGTACCGGCTCCACAAGGGTTTGTTAAAATCACCTCCCCTAAAAGCAGTTTTAGCCCTCAATTCAACGTTCGGGTATCGGATAAAAGCGGAAAAACCCTGAATCACCAAATCTACGACCAAACGTGCAAATATCTCGTCGGCAAATACGATGTTGAAATTTTCACCATACCAAGAATTTACCGCAGCATTGAGGTAAGTCAGTCCGCAATTTATTCGGTGGACATAGAGGCACCAGGTCAATTGGAATATTCTTTTGCAAAACCCATGGTGGCTCAGTTATTCCAGCAAAATAAAGAAGGTTTTTGGACTTGCCTCTATACTTTTTCAGATGTTTTAACCAAGGACAAACTTTTGGTTCAACCAGGAACGTATAAAATGGTTTACCGCCTCAAAGACATGAAATCAAGCGGCTATTCGAATGAAAAGACGCTTACCATCTACGCTAACAAAACAACGACAATTACCTTAAATTAACGATTATTATGGAACTTGTAAATTTTGGAAACAAAGACACCCGGTCTGGTTTTGGTGAGGGACTGAGAAGGCTTGGAGCAATTAATCCTCAAGTTGTTGCATTGTGCGCAGATTTAACCGGGTCACTCAAAATGGATGCCTTTGAAAAAGCCCATCCAGAAAGGTTTTTTCAGATAGGAATTGCAGAGGCCAACATGATTGGAATTGCTGCTGGGATGACCGTTGGAGGTAAGATTCCTGTTACGGGTACTTTTGCCAATTTTTCAACCTCAAGGGTTTATGATCAAATACGTCAAAGCATCGCCTATTCTCAAAAGAACGTTAAAATTTGTGCCTCTCATGCCGGATTAACCTTGGGAGAAGACGGTGCAACTCATCAGGTTTTGGAGGATATTGGTATGATGAGGATGCTTCCTAATATGACCGTAGTAGTTCCAGCGGATTACCAACAAACCCTGCAAGCTACTTTGGCGATAGCGGATTGGCAGGGTCCAGTATATCTAAGATTTGGACGTCCATCGGTTCCAATTTTCACGCAAGAAGATGCTTCATTTACTATTGGAAAAGCCGATGTTTTGAAGGAAGGTACCGATGTTACCATCATTGCATGCGGCCATATGGTCTGGAAATCCTTGGAAGCAGCACAAATGCTCAACCGCCTTGGAATTCAAGCGGAGGTAATCAACATGCACACCATTAAACCCTTAGATGCCGAATCAATTCTTAAATCTGTGATGAAAACAAAGTGCGTTGTAACCGCTGAGGAACACATGCGTAACGGTGGACTGGGGGACGCTGTTGCACAAGTTTTATCCACTCAATTTCCGGTTCCACATGCTTATGTAGCCGTTAATGATATGTTTGGAGAGAGTGGAACCCCTGACGAGTTGATGAAAAAGTATGGATTGGAAAAAGAGAACATTGTTCAGTCGGTTCAGTCCGTTCTTCAGCGCAAAAAAAGGGGGCTTGAGTGCCGCAAATTTTGTTCTTGTTTTGAATGTGGTTAATTTCGCGCTTCTTAATAAGTTCAGCGGGTAAATGGTATTTTCAAGTTTAACGTTTCTTTATTTCTTTTTACCCCTTAGCCTGTTGTTTCATTACAGCTCTAGAAACGACCTTTACCGTAACATTTTTCTAACGATTTTCTCATTGGTTTTTTACGCTTGGGCAGAACCCATGTGGATATTTCTGATGGTTTTTACGGCATTGGCTAATTACGGCGCAGGAATTTACATCGAAAGGCATGCAGCAACAAAGAAGGCGAAAGCGGGCATGGTCGCTGCTGTTGTGCTCAACCTGACGTTATTGGTTTCATTCAAGTACGGGGGGTTTATTTATGACAACATCAATTATTGGCTACCCCTTCCTTTTTCTCGCCCTTCCAATACCCTTCCCGTAGGGATTTCATTTTATACCTTCATGGTAATATCCTATGTTGTAGATATTTACCGGGGAGAAATAAAGGCACAACGTAATCCCCTCAACTTTTTAATGTTTATAAGCCTGTTCCAACACCTTGTTGCCGGTCCGATAGTTCGTTACAGTCAAATTGAAACTCAAATTCAAAAACGAACGGTCGATTGGGCAAAAATCAGTGACGGAGTCACTCGTTTTTGCATAGGTCTTTTCAAAAAAGTAGCCATCGCAAATGTCGCAGGGGTGCTGGTGGACAAGTATTTCAACACCCAATTATATGAGATTTCATCCTATGAGGCATGGTTCGGCTTGGTCATGTTTTCCATTCAATTGTACTTTGATTTTTCGGGTTATTCGGACATGGCCATTGGATTAGCCAAACTTTTTGGATTCGATTTTCACGAGAACTTTAGGCATCCTTATGCCGCGGTATCGGTGGCCGATTTTTACCGCCGATGGCATATATCTCTTGGTAAGTTTTTCCGAGACTATGTGTATATTCCTCTCGGGGGCAATCGAAAATACCACGATAGAAATATTTTCGTGGTTTGGTTTCTCACAGGATTTTGGCATGGGGCAAATTGGAACTTTGCACTTTGGGGAACCTATTTCGGTATATTAATGGTTCTTGAGAAACATCTTAAAGGTGTTTTAGACCGCGTACCACGGTTTTTTAAACACAGTTACACGCTCTTATTAATCGTTTTTAGCCGGGCACTTTTTTATTTTACCGACTTCAACCAGTTGGGGTATTTTCTCAGGAATTTATTTTATTCAAAAAATGCGGTTTCCTCGGGGATTTTAAGCGACTTAACGGCCCATTCTTTCTGGTTCTTGTTAGTGTTGTTGTTATGCATTCCGTGGGATGAAATTTACGGCCAAAACCATGCGATAAGGCTTAAAACAGAACGGGTTTATTCATATGCCCGCCCTGCGGTTAATGCCCTGTTATTGTTGCTAGCAACCATGCTTTTGGTAAATGCTACGTTTAACCCCTTTCTTTACACTCGATTTTAATGGATAAGAAAGTCAACGTTTTGGTGTTTTTTAGCTTGGTGCTTGGGTTCCCCCTACTGCTTTTGTTGTTACCCAAAGAAAAAGAGTCGAAAGACGAGAAACGAAAGCTCGCTGATTTTCCGATGTTTACTTCGGAAAGTTACCTTAAAGGTACTTGGACGAAGCTCATTGATGATTACATTGATGATCATTTTCCCTATCGGGAGCGGTTTATTCAAACAACGCCGTTCTTTCATGCGGCTAAGGGTTTTCAGTTAAAAAATGCGGAGCGGGTAGTCGTGGTTCCTAAGAAGAAAGATCCCTCCCCCGAGAAAAAAGAAGAAAAGCGGGATACCCTTGCTTTTTTGGACGAGTTTGAAGAGAATTTTTCCGGATCCATGTTGATTATTGACGGATGCGTTTATCCACTGGGTGGAGGAAGCCCGAAAATGTCAAAGCATTTCGCAAAAATGGTCAGCGAATATGCTGCAAACTTTCCTAATGTTCGGGTTTTCTCGGCCGTTGCTCCCTTGTCTTCAGCATTCATTCCCGCAGCGAAATACAAGCACTTTAATGCTCAGAATAAGAAAACGCTTTGGGCGATTAAGGAGAACTTGTCAAATGGCGCTATTTTCTCAGATATTTTTGAGGAACTCAACAACCACGCAGCAACCAAACTGTATTTCGGTACAGACCACCATTGGAAACCGTTGGGGGCTTACTATGCATATGTAGCCTTTTGTAAGTCCGCAGGATTGGTGCCCGTCCCTCTTGAACAAATGACGAAAAAGGTCAAGTATAATTTTTTGGGAACCATGTACCAGTATACCCGAGACCCTTCGGTTTTGGCTCATCCAGACACCATGGAGTATTGGGAGCCAAAGGTTGAAACGGAGGCCTATAACTTAGGTGCTTATGGAACAAGTAAAGGATCAAAAGCTAAGGTGTTTTACAATACCAGCAGCGGGGGAAATACGTACTCCACGTTTTTAGGCGGAGATCTTCCGTTGATGAGGATAAAAACTCCCATTAAAAATGGCAAAAAAGTTGCGGTCATAAAGAACTCTATGGGTAATGCATTTGCGGTGTATTTGATCAGCCATTATGAAGAAATATGGGTGGTTGATTTGCGGTACTCAAAGCAAAACCTGAGCCGAATCATTCAAGAGAATAGCATCAATGATTTGGTTTTCGCCGTTGGAATGTATGCTGCAATGAGCCACGGAACCATCGGTATGATGCGAAGGTTAGCGACCCAAAGCGGAAACTATGTGGCTCCAATACGCCAAGAAAACCCAGAGGACCCTATATCACCCATCTTAGCCCCGGATAATCAGGGATCAGATACATTGAGTCCACGATGATGAGGTTGTTTTTTTTAGGTTGTTTGGTGCCTTTTTTGGGGCTTTCCCAGGCCCTTCCTGAGGGATTGAAAATTGATACAAGTTATGCCTTAATTCAAGGATACGATAGCGTTACGCTCCATCGGTTGAAGGACCAATTTAGCCGAGTAAATCAAGATAAGTTGGTTTTTATCCATTACGGAGGAAGTCATATCCAAGCCGAGAATCCAACCTCGGTGGCACGGAAGAAATTTCAAGAGCGATTCGGAAATGGGGGATATGGATTAATGTTCAATTACAAGGCGGCAAATTCATATTCTTCCGTGAATTATGCAACGTCATGCACTGGAAATTGGGAGTACAATAAAAGCTATCAAGGAAGAAAGGTAAACCTTCCGTTAGGAATTTGTGGGATGGTTGCAGAAACCACAGATACCCTTGCTTCCTTGTCGTTCGCAATGAAACATGGGATAGCAGCGAATAATTCAAAAATCTTAGTGTTATTTGAAAACGATAGCACATCCTTTGAGGTAAAAATGACCGTTAATGGAACGGTTTTATCGGTGCCCCTTGAGGTGCTCCCTCAAGGAATTTCTTACCCTTGGAACGATTCGATCCGAACGGTAGATATTCAAGTGCAAGCGAGAAAAGGAGGAAAACGTTTTAGGTTTTATGGTATTTGTTCGGAATCTTTGGCGAGTGGTGGGGTGGTGTATCATTCTACGGGAGTTGGTGCAGCTGCATTTAGATCAATCCTATTATTGGATAAACTGCCCGAACAAGCGCCCCTTGTGAAGCCTGATATTGTGCTATTGGATTTTGGAACAAACGATATACTCTTTCACAACCGAATAGAATCTTCGTTGGAAACAGAAGTTGAAAAAGCCATTACCCTCTGGAGAGGGATGTTTCCGGAGGTTTTAATCGTTTTAACCAGCACCCAAGATTTGTTTTACAAGAAACACACCATTACGGCAGGCATTGAATTTAGAAACTTGATGGATAGCCTTGCCCGTACGAACCAATGCCTGTTTTGGAATTGGTTTGATTTGTCGGGCGGCCTTAACACAATTCGTGATTGGGCCAAACTCGGCTATGCAAAAACCGACCATGTTCATTTAACCAAGGACGGTTATCGCGTCAAAGGCTCCTACTTGTACGAATCCTTCATGAACACCTTGAACATCCTTAACTCGTCATCCAATGTAGGGGAAGTGACCGTACCCTTGAAAAATTATTCATCGCCCGTAATTCCTTTGGAAAGTTCGCCGGGGAAACCTACTGCTCCAAGTGCCTCTCGGAAATATACTGTAAAATCAGGTGACACCTTATCGGGCATTGCCGGTAAGTACCATACCACGGTATCAAAACTTAAGTCGTTTAATGGATTGAAAAGCGATGTAATCCGTGTTGGGCAAGTATTGAGAATCCCGTGAATTAAGCAACTAAAAAATAGAGAATTAACATCAGGTCGGTGCTTATAGCCCAGATTCCTGCAGCATAAATCCATCGCATTGGGGCAACCGCCAATAAAAGGCAAAGGGTAATCATGGTTGGAATTACCACGACAATTAAGGTTGCCGTGCTTTGTACCGCTCCTAAGCCCATGGCTAAGCCACCGAGGCAACCGACAACCAGTATCATCATGGCAACCACTCCGATCCGATTGAATTCTAAGTTTTGTTCATTTAAGATTGTTTTCATGTTTTTTTTTCCAAAGGTGCTTAGATGAGCACTGAAAAAAATGAGATATCGTCAGGTAATTCACTGATTTTGCTCAGTTATTTTCACCTGGCTTTTTTATTTTAAGGAAATAACTTGACAAAGGGGGGGGTTCTGTTGTATCTTCGCCCCCCATTAGCACATTATGAGTAAAATGAAACTATCGGAGTTCAACTTTGAACTCCCTTCGGAATTAATCGCCGAATACCCTACTGAGAACCGCGATGAATGCCGATTGATGGTAATACATCGAAAAACCGGAAAAATCGAACACAAATTGTTCAAGGATGTTTTGTCTTATTTTGATGACGGAGACACCATGATTCTAAATAATACGCGTGTTTTTCCCGCTAGAATGTATGGCAATAAGGAAAAGACGGGAGCAAAAATAGAAGTGTTTTTACTCCGAGAATTAAACCGTGAGAGTTTTTTGTGGGACGTTTTAGTCGATCCTGCTCGAAAAATCCGCATCGGCAATAAATTGTATTTCGGGGAAGACGATTCTTTGGTGGCTGAAGTAATTGACAACACAACCTCCAGGGGTAGGACCTTGAGGTTTTTGTTCGATGGAACCTATGAGGAATTCCGAAAAATAATTTTCTCGTTGGGAGAAACACCTCTTCCCAAATATATCAAAAGAGAGGTTGAACCCATGGACGAAGAAATGTACCAAACGATTTTCGCGAAAGAAGAGGGGGCTGTTGCCGCTCCAACAGCGGGACTTCATTTTTCAAGAGAATTGTTAAAACGCCTTGAAATTAAAGGGGTTAATTTTGCCGAAATTACCTTACACGTTGGATTAGGAACGTTTAGATCGGTCGAAGTCGAGGACTTAACCAAGCACAAAATGGATTCTGAACAAGTGATTATCCCAGAGAATGCTGCACGAATCGTTAATGAATCAAAATTAAGGAAGAAAAGGGTTTGTGCCGTTGGAACAACGTGCATGCGTGCCGTTGAAACTTCCGTGTCAACGGAGGGACTCCTAAAACCGTTTGATGGTTGGACCAATAAGTTCATTTTCCCGCCCTATGATTTTTCCATTGCCGATTCGTTAATTACGAATTTTCACACCCCTTTGTCGACCTTGTTAATGCTGATTTCAGCTTTTTGTGGTCATGACTTAATGATGGAAGCTTATCATACCGCGATTCGTGAAAAATACCGTTTTTATTCGTACGGCGACGCCATGCTCATTCTTTAAGCTATTTAATTTTACTCGAAAGCTCATTTTTTAGTCCTGAGTAGCCTACCAAGTGCATTTTAACGCTACCAACAGGGATTTTCGCCTTGATTTGAATCGGAATCCTGTTTTTGTCTTTGGTTACCCAAAAACTAACGTCTTCTTCGTGTTTAAAATACCTGCCCGTTTGAACAACCGGAACGAATCTCATGCATTTAAACTTGCCTTTCCGAAGCTCAATCACCTCATCGCCCATGTACTTAATTTTTAATTCGAAAAGTTCATCGTCCATAAACGTTGGGATTACGTATACCTTCCCTTTTTTAATGTGGCTAAAATCCAAGGTTCGAGCAAAGTAAAAACAGGAAATCATGTCCTGTACCCCCATTGGCGCTTTGAATGACTTTCCTTTTCCGTTGTCTACTTTTTCAGAGTGCTGACGAAAGGTGTAGTCTTGTTTGATTTTATATCCGCCTTCATCCACGCGGCGGTAAAAAAACCAAGGCATAATGCTTTGTTGATCAATGTACGATTCGTATCGGTCATTTACCCTGTATACAGCGTTAAAAGCCCCTAGAGTCTTCCCGGTTCCTACTACATGGTATAGCTTTCGACCCGCTCCTTTTACCTCGGTTTCCTTGGTTTCTAAAACGGCTTCTCCTGCATCGATAAAACCGTAGCTGATGCGATACCGCAGCCGCTCCCCAATTTGAAAGGCTTGGTTATCAACGGTCGGATATTTCGGTCCGCTGCTACTCGAAATTAAAAAGGAGGTAAGTACAACAATGGATAGACCTTTCACAATTTTTCCCATGACAAGAAGTTTAATTACGGTCCAATAAACAAGGACTATGCCAAGTAAATTTAATTAAAAACTGCAATGAAATTGTTCTTCTTTCCTTTACCAATAAGCACATATCGTTCATTGAGTAAATGCTCGGATGTTAAAATAAACTGCTCGTCAACCCGCACTTTATTTACCGTTATGGCATTGGCTTTAATTTCTCTTCGGGCTTCACCGTTCGAGGATAAAAATTTACCTTCAGCAACCAATAAATCCACGATTGAAATTCCCTTGTGGAGCAAATCGCTGGAAATTTGGGCTTGAGGAACCCCTTCAAATACTTGCAAAAACACCTCTTCCTTAAGGGTTCCCAGCGCCTCTGCAGTAGCTTTACCGAAAAGAATATCGGTTGCTAATAAGGCGTTGTTTAACTCTTCAGTGCCATGAACCCTCTGCGTTATATCAGCAGCCAGGGTTTTTTGGGCAAGACGAAGATGGGGAGCTTCTAAATGCTGACGGAGTAGTTGGGCAATGGTTTGTTCATCCAACAAAGTAAAGATTTTTAAATAGGTTGCCGCATCTTCATCGCTCGTATTGAGCCAATATTGGTAGAATTTATATGGACTGGTGCGTTCTTTCGCCAACCATACGTTGCCCTCCTCCGTTTTTCCAAATTTACCTCCGTCCGCTTTTTTGATCAAGGGAGTGGTTAATGCGTAGGCTTCACCACCGGATTTGCGACGAATTAATTCGGTCCCGGTTACGATGTTGCCCCATTGGTCGGATCCACCCATCTGAATTTGACAATTTTTGTTTTGGTTCAAATGGTAAAAATCATAGCCTTGAACCAATTGGTACGAAAATTCTGTGAAGGACATTCCATTTTCCATTCTTGATTTCACCGAATCTTTTGCAAGCATGTAATTAATGGTGATGTGCTTGCCAACATCTCGAATAAAATCAATAAAAGATAGGTTTTCAAACCAATCGTAATTGTTGACAATTTCAGCAGCATTGGGTCCCGAAAAATCCAAAAAATGCTCTAATTGTCGTTGCACCCCTTCAATATTCTTCGCAAGCGTATCCTGATCCAGTAAGTTCCTTTCCTGTGATTTTCCTGAGGGATCGCCAACCATTCCTGTGGCACCGCCTAATAGCGCAATAGGTTTGTGGCCGGCACGTTGAAAATGTACCAAGGTCATAATTTGTACCAAGCTGCCAATATGCAAGGAATCCGCAGTAGGGTCAAAACCAATATAACCAGCACATCCTGGATTTTTTAATACGTTTTCGATGCCAGGCATGAGGTCGTGAACCATTCCGCGCCAACGCAATTCCTCTATAAAGTTCATTATTTCTTCTTTGTCAATTCTTTAAATACCTCTTCAAGGCTTTTTCTTTCGGAACGCAAGGTTAGCACAAGCCAGCCTTGTTCTTGGGCTAATTGCGCCACGATTTTACGGACATCGGTGGAGCCATCACCCTCCAATAACCAGCCGTTATCTACGGATTTCGAGGTTTTAATGCCAGGAGTCTTTTTCAGCAATGAAGCATTGATTACCCCATCAAATTCGACGTAAACGGTTTGACTTTCTTGCGATGAACTCAGTGCTTCACGAGGATTATCGGCAACAATTTTCCCTTGATTAATAATGATAATTCGGTCGCAAATAGCTTCTACCTCTTGCATGATGTGCGTGGACAATAAAATGGTTTTTTGTTGTCCCAAAAGTTTAATAAGTGCACGAATTTCCACAAGTTGGTTTGGATCTAATCCCGAAGTAGGTTCATCCAAAATTAATACTTGAGGATCGTGGATGAATGCCTGCGCTAATCCTACTCGCTGCTTATATCCTTTCGAAAGCGCTCCAATTTTTTTGCCTTGCTCTTGTCCTAACCCAACCATGTCAATAAGTTCGTTAACGCGGGCGTTGCGGTTTTTAATCTTGTAGATACCTCCCACGAAATGCAAGTATTCTTTTACATACATATCCAGATAGAGGGGGTTGTTCTCCGGGAGGTAACCAATGATTTTTCGCGTATCCAATTGGTCAACATCCACCGCCAATTGATGCACGTGGATGCTTCCTGAACTTACCGGTATGTAGCCCGTAATCATCTTCATGGTTGTGGATTTTCCTGCGCCATTGGGCCCAAGAAAACCAACAATTTCCCCTTTGCCAATTTCAAAAGAAATTTGGTTTACTGCGGCTTGCTGCCCAAAGAATTTCGAAACGTTGTTTACAACAATTGACATGCTTTGCGAAGTTAATCATTTTTAAGTGACCATATGGCTAAAGCCTCTTTGGAGAGCAATAAACCCAAGAAAAGACCGGTAAAGGACGCTCCTGCTTGCGTTTCTAGGCTATCTTCTAACATCATGGAAAACAAAAAAATAAGCATGAGCAATGCCTTTAACCCTTGTTTTTCTTGTAACCCTAGAAAAAGCTGCCAAATGATGAGGCCTAACAACAAACCAACCCCGATTAGGCCGCATCCCAACCAAGTGGTCAGAAACATGTTGTGGGGGCGTTTTTGATTCTCTGCCAATAAAGCGGTGTTTTCGTAGGCTTTTTTCATAGAACGGTCAATGTCCCCGATGCCCACGCCCCATAAAGGATTTTGTTCGATGAGTTTCACGGCGGTTTCCCAATAGATGAAGCGTTGTAATAGCGAATGACCATTTGGGTCTTTGGCTAAATGAAATTCGTACTTCACTTCAAAATACCTGCCCAGCATATTTCCTTTTGCGCTGTATGGGTCTGTAAATCCATTTTCGATGTCGATGATAGCCTCCTTTTCTAAACGTTGGACTGCTGATGGTGTTAATGGCTTACCAAGGGAACACAGGTATCGCTCACAGGTACGTTGCAATACTTGACCCTTTCGGTCATTTCCGTTAAAATCCACCTTCGATTTACGATTCCATGCCATCGATGCTTCTCCTACATCTTTGAATGACCCGCATGCCTCGGGTGCTTTCAAAAAATCACGGACTACGAACCAGGAAACGCATAATCCTAGGGCCAACAAGCCGATGAAAAGCACTTTGATCCATTGCTTTGAAAGGAGCGTCATCGTTCCGAAATATCCAAACGTGATCAATAGGCATCCAATGGCACTAAAGGTTTGGCTGTATAGGACATAGGCAGTTGCCAGCACGATGTAGGACCAAGCATATCCTTTTGAAAGCAACTTCTTGAGCGCAAAATGTAGGCAAAGGGCAATGGAAAAAACAACCAAAATCCCAAATCGAATGTGTGACCCAAACCAACTTAATTGCCTTATGTCCAGCGCTTTTTGCCCGTTTAATAAATAGAGGAATCGAACCCCATTCAGAACCATTAGCACGGCAAGAAGGAGCATTAAAAACTTGAAAACTCGAACAATTCGGTCCTTATCCCACGTTAGGGTCGTTGAAATGAGGACAGGAAGTGCAAAAAATGAAAGCCTCACTCGGATCGCATTCCACCCTGCACTAAGGTCTTGGGTCCAGCATAAGCTGATGACATGGGCCAGAAAAAGGAGCAGTAATACGCTAATCCATTTTTTGTTGGTTAGCCAACGATCTCGAAACAATGCATAATCGCCGAAAAGAAGAAAAACCAAGGTGTAGCCGATAAAGGAAACCGACATAAGGAACTTACTGCATGCAAGTCCGGTAAGAAACACACCAAGAAGGACAAAATAAACGTTTTCCCGTTGTTCTTTAATCCAAACTCGGCTTTTCATTATTTTAATTTCAGCAGGGATTTGTATTCTTGTTCGTTTTGCAAAATGGACGATGCCTTATTTAGTACCGCGTTGTTTCTAAATCCATATTGGTTCCGGCCTTTTTCAAAATAAAATCGACCAACGATTTCTTCTTCTAATATCGACACGACCTCTTCACGATGGCTTTCTAAATCTTCGATTAAGGGTTTTTTCAGTTGTTCTTGCAATGCCGCGTAACTTTTCGAAACCCTTGTAAATTCATTGTTTTTTTCCAATGAGCTCTTGAGTTTTTCTAAAAGACTGGTTTCAAAAGATGTATAAGTAAAGTTGCGCGCTTGTACAAAAGTTTTGAAGTTATCGTAATCCTCTTGTGATAGCTTGAATTTATCGGGAGCCTCGATGGTTGAGTGCGAGGAATGAAATTGGGTCGCAAAATGAAAAATCAAATGCTGCTGTATTAACGCTTTTGTAAATCCGCTTTCTATGGAATCAACCAGCGGTATATCCGGCTCTATCCCTCGGCCGTCGATCACCGTTCTTCCGTTTTTGGTCTGGAATTGTTGGAGTAAACTGTCGGGAATTTCTTTGGGAGTTGATCCGCTGTTTTGGTCGTAATAGTCCAACCTTTGCACGCAACGTCCCGAGGGCGTATAATATTTCGCAATGGTTAATTTCATTTTCGAACCGTATTTCAAGTCAAAGGTCCTTTGGACTAAGCCTTTACCGTAACTTGTATTTCCAACAATTACTGCGCGGTCTAAATCTTGCAGTGCTCCTGCCACTATTTCACTTGCAGAAGCAGAATTTTCATCAATCAAAACCACCAATGGAAGGTTTTCAGCTATGGGGTTTTCTTGAGTTTTGTACACCATATTTTCTTGCTTTGAGCGCCCTTTCGTAGTGACTACTACTTGTCCTTTTGGAACAAAAAAACCAACGATTTTGACCGCCTCCATGAGCAATCCGCCTCCGTTTCCGCGTAAATCAAAAATGAGTTTTTTCATGCCTTTTCCTTGTAAATCCAGCACGTTTTTTTTGACTTCTTCCGCGGCTGTTTGCGTGAAGCTGCTCAAAGAAATGTACCCAGTGCTTTCGTTTACAAGTCCAGCAAAAGGGATGTCGGGAATTTTAATTTCGTCCCGAGTTAAATTAAAGGTAAAGGCTTTGTCCGCGCGTTGAACCTCCAAAGCAACGGTCGTTCCTTTAGGACCTTTGAGGGCATTCGAAATTTCTTCGGTTGTTTTTTCTGCAACACTTTTGTTGTCGACACGAAGGATAACATCGCCCGCCAACAGTCCTCCTTTTTGAGCGGGGCTGTTTTCATAAAGTTCCGTAATGTAAGTTTCTTCACCAATTTTACCCAACGAAGCTCCAATTCCCCCGTATTGCCCAGTGGTCATTAACCGGTAGTCTTCAATGTTTGCTTCGTGGTAAAACACCGTGTAGGGGTCGAGCTCGTTTAACATGGCATCAATGGCCGTTTTGGAAAGTTTTCCGTGCCCAACTTCATCTACAAAATAGAGGTCCAAGTGTTCGTAGATTTGGTCCATTAACTCAAGGCTTTTGAGCTCCTCAAAACCTGCGGATTGTGCATGCGAAAAAGTCGCATTGAAATAGAAGACAAGGGCTAGCAGTGGATGAATTATGCGCATATTTTTTGGATGATTTGCTTTATTTGTGATTCAACTTTGGGATATTCCACCATTTCGTTGCTAAGATAAACGATGCTAATGTGTAAAACACACCCATCTTCCGTTGTTTTTTTAACGAGAAGTTCTTTATTTCTACGCAGGCATTCGCGAACCATGCGTTTGATTCGATTGCGGTCATGGGCTTTGCGTATTTTTTTCTTGGGTACGCTAATCAGCACGGAGAACTGAGGGGATTCACTCGGTTTTTGATAAACATGACTTAAAATTGGAAAAAAATAGACTTTACTCCCTGCCTTGAACAGTTGGTCCATTTCATCCTTAAGATGCATCCGATATTTTTTTCCAAAATCTTCTCCCACGCTTCAAAGGTAAGGATATGACCTTATTTAACCTCAACATCGCTTTTCCCTTCGTAAAATTCAATTCGAAGCAAGTCCCCTTTTTTCAGGGATTTCGCACTGGATAAAATCATGCCGTCTTTTCGGACGATGGAATACCCCCTAGAAAGCACTGCCCTAGGGTCCATGAGAGCTATTTCTTTGGATAAACGTTCAAGTTGAAAATGCTGTTTAAGGATGAGATGGCTTGATTTATTGGCTGTTTTATGCCATAAACTCTGCGACTTTTGAAAGGCTAAATTCGTGGTTGATTTCAGCGTTTGATTCAATTTAAGAGGCATGTGTATGAGCTGATTTTGATGCTTTTTCAATGAAATGCGAGGTGTTTGTTGAACATTGGAAAGGAGTTGCAGAAGGTCACGTCGGTTGTTGTCGATATTCCAACGAGATATTCGGGAGATTTTTAATACCGCTTGTTGAATAGCACGTTGGTTCAATTGTTGCATCTCGTTGAAAGATTGCTGAATGCGCTTTGCGCATTGTTCCACGGACTCGGCGGCCACCTCAAAGATGTGCAGAATGTTATGCGCTAATACGGAAGGGGTAATGGCATGGGAATTTGCCACCATTTCAGCAACAGTGAGGTTGGTTGAGTGACCAATTCCGCAGAGAACAGGTATGGGAAATTCAGCAATTTTCTTGCAAAGGAGGTAGTCGTCATAACAGGACATGCCAACCTCGGCCCCACCTCCTCGAACAATGGCAACGGCATCGAAATGCTTCAAAAGCCGTTCAATTTTCCCTAAAGCTCCAAGGATTGATTGAATCGCCGGGTCCCCCTGCAGCGTGCAATTGAAAAGGAAGGTGCTAATTCCAAATCGATTTTTTTCAGCCTCAAGCACTTCGTTGAAATCCGACAAGCCCTTACTGGAATCTGCGGAAATTAAAGCGATTCTTTTGGGTAAAGGCAATTTCAATTGTTGATTTTTATTTAACAGCCCTTCTTGGTTGAGTTTTTTGAGCGTTTCAACCCTCAGTTTGTGAAGTTCTCCTAAGGAAAAGCTCGGGTCTATGTCGATGATATGTAAACTCAATCCAAACGTCTCGCTGAAGACTATTTTTACTTCAAGCAGCAGTTCTTTTCCCTCGGAAAGCGGCTCTTGAACGGTTTTTTCAAAATGCGTTCGTATGCGTTGAAAATGCGTTTTCCATAGAACTCCGCTAAGGTTTGCTACAATTTTACCGTTTTCACGTTGCACCAGTTCTGGAAAGGCATGGCCGCTGGCAAATTCGTTCATTTTGTAGAGTTCGGCACGAACCCAATACGTTTGCTGGTATCGGTTCTCCAGGGTTTTACGGATGGACCCCGCCACCTGTAGCAAGGTGAAAATTTGCTTAGACATCACTTAAAATTAACCATTTAGATGGATGGTTGAGTTTGGTAGCGCGAATTTAATGTTCTATCTTTGCGCACCTTAGGAAAAAATCATGGGAGCAAAATTTTTCGCAGGACGCGCCACGTTGGATTTGGGAAGCCGAATTGCCCAACATTACGGGTCGATTTTAGGCGAGGTAACCGTTACCACCTTTAGTGACGGAGAAATTCAACCGAGTTTCAACGAATCGGTGCGTGGGCAAGATGTTTTCATCATTCAGTCGACAACTCCTCCAGCAGAAAACCTCATGGAAATGCTCTTGTTGATTGACGCTGCACGCCGAGCTTCAGCGCGCAAAATAATAGCTGTGATTCCTTATTACGGATATGCTCGACAGGATCGTAAAGACCAACCAAGGGTTGCCATCGGAGCTAAATTGGTGGCGAATATGTTGATGGCTGCTGGAGCAGATCGCATCATTACCATGGACTTACATGCCGATCAAATTCAAGGGTTTTTTGAGGTGCCTGTGGATCATTTGTTTGGCTCAACCATTTTTATCCCGGAAATAGAGCGGCTGAATTTGGACAACATCGTCATTGCAGCCCCGGATGTAGGAGGAGCAAAGCGGGCAAATATGTACGCCAAAGTGCTCAATTGTGGACTTGCCTTATGCCATAAGAACCGTAAAAAAGCCAATGAAATTGCTGAAATGACGGTGATTGGAGAAGTGGTAGGAAAGCATGTAATCATTGTTGACGACATGTGCGATACGGCAGGTACGCTCACCGCTTCTTCTGCTTTATTCATGGAGAATGGGGCCGCATCGGTTCGTGCTTTTTGCACCCACGCTGTATTGTCGGGGCCTGCATTTGATCGCATTGAAGCATCCACCCTGACGGAGGTCATTGTAACGGACACCATTCCTCATGAAAGAAAATCCTCCAAAGTTCGCACGTTATCCGTTGACAAGTACTTTGCTTCGGTCATTGACCGTTTGTTGAAAAATGAATCCATCGGAGGAGATTATTATAAGTAACCAATAAAAATAAATATAAATGAAAACAGCACAGTTGAGCGGTTCGCTAAGAGCGAACGTAGGGAAAAAGGATGCAAGCGCGCTTCGCAACGAAGGCTTGGTTCCTTGCGTGCTTTATGGACAAGGGGAACAAACCCACTTCGCAGTAAAGCAAGTTGCCATTGAGAAAATCGTTTTTTCTCCCAATGTCTATCAAATTGAATTGGATATTGACGGTAAAAAAGCACGAGCAATTATCCGGGAATTGCAGCAGCATCCAACCAAAGACACCGTACAACACGTGGACTTTCTGGAATTAAGTGATTCCAAAGAAGTTCGTGTTAAACTTCCTGTTCGCGTCACCGGTTCATCCCGAGGCGTAATGGCAGGGGGTAAACTCATGCAGGTGTTTAGAACCTTAAAATGTCAAGGTTTACCATCAGCGCTTCCCGAAGACATTACCGTCGATATTTCTCCGTTGAGAATTGGTCATTCGATTCGAATTTCGAACCTTGAAATCCCGGGGGTTAAAATCTTAGAACCTGCTAACGCAGTGGTGGTGGCCGTGAAAATGGCAAGAGGAGCGGTTAAAGGTTCTGATGCAGATCCTGAAGACGAAGAATAAAATCATTCAAAGAGAACCGCTTCGGCGGTTTTTTTATTTCCTAATTTTACCACAAAAAGAAAATTCAGCATGAAAATACAAGACATACTTCATCAATTCGGAATCCAAACAACCAATCCGGGAGGATTTTCCGGAACGCTCGTATCAACGGAATTATCTTCCACTGAAATCGTGTCAAGTTCTCCGGTGGACGGGAAAGTAATTGCTGCGGTAAAACCGCTAACGGAAAAAGGGTACCATGACATCGTTGAAAAATCAGCGAAAGCGTTCATTGAATGGCGAACGGTACCTGCTCCAAAGCGAGGCGAAGTGGTTCGTCAATTAGCGGAACAATTGCGCGTTCATAAAGAAGCCCTTGGAACCTTGGTTTCCTACGAAATGGGTAAATCCTTGCAAGAGGGACTCGGAGAAGTTCAAGAAATGATTGATATCTGCGACTTCGCGGTTGGATTGTCGAGGCAACTATACGGATTAACCATGCACTCGGAGCGTCCTGGACATCGCATGTATGAGCAATATCACCCTCTGGGAATTGTTGGAATCATTTCCGCGTTTAATTTTCCGGTGGCCGTGTGGAATTGGAATTCTGCACTGGCTTGGGTTTGCGGCGATGTATGCGTTTGGAAACCTTCCGAAAAAACGCCGATTACCGCCTTGGCTTGTCAGTACATCACCAATGAAGTGTTCTCAAAGAACGGGGTTCCAGACGGTGTTTCGTCCCTGGTAATCGGTGGCCCTGAATTGGGTAAGCTGATGGCTTCGGATGTCAGGATTCCTTTGGTTTCTGCTACGGGTTCTACCCGTATGGGGAAATCAGTGGGCGCTGCAGTAGGAGCTCGATTGGGCCATTCATTGTTGGAATTAGGAGGCAATAATGCCATCATTATTACCCCTTCGGCCGATTTGAAAACGGTAGTTCCGGGTGCTGTATTCGGTGCTGTTGGAACCGCCGGTCAACGTTGTACTTCCACCCGCCGACTGATCATTCACGCATCGGTTTACGAACAAGTAAGGGATGCTTTGGTAAAAGCGTATGCCCAGTTGCGCATTGGAAATCCATTAGATGCATCGAATCATGTCGGACCCTTGATCGATCAAGATGCTGTTGCTGCCTATAAACAAGCCATTGCTCAAGCCATAGAGCAAGGAGGTAAGGTCGTGGTTGAGGGAGGTGTTTTGACGGGCGAAGGGTATGAATCCGGGTGTTTTGTGAAACCTTGCATCATCGAAGCAGAGAACCATTTGGCCATTGTGCAGCACGAAACCTTTGCGCCCATCTTGTACCTCATGCAATACCGCGGGGATGTTCATGAGGCAATTGCGTTACAAAATGGTGTTCCCCAGGGCTTGTCCTCTGCTATTATGACCCACAATTTAAAAGAATCCGAGGCCTTTTTATCGCACGCTGGTTCCGATTGTGGAATTGCTAATGTGAACATTGGGACATCCGGCGCGGAAATCGGTGGAGCATTCGGCGGCGAAAAGGAAACGGGAGGAGGACGGGAGTCGGGTTCCGATTCTTGGAAGATTTACATGCGTCGGCAAACCAACACAATTAATTACTTGGACAGCTTGCCTCTGGCACAAGGAATTAAATTTGATTTGTAAAAAGCGCATTTTTCCAATGCCGCTTTCCTATCTTTGCTGAAAATAAGATTCATGCAATTATTAACTGTGGGAAGTGTCGCGTTTGATGCGATTGAAACTCCTTTCGGAAAATCCGATAAAATTGTTGGGGGGGCGGGTACGTATATTACTTTAGCCGCTTCGTTTTTTAACCAAAACCAAGGTTTGGTTTCGGTGGTTGGAGAGGACTTTCCGAAGGAAGTGTTGGAGAAGATTCATTCCAGAGGCATAGATATCTCAGGAATACAAATTCCTGAGGGAGGAAAAACGTTTTTTTGGGTAGGACGCTACCACAACGACATGAATTCTCGCGACACCTTAGTTACCGAGTTAAATGTTCTTGGAACGTTCGATCCGGTGGTTCCGGTTCAGTTCAAAAATGCTCCGTTCTTAATGTTGGGTAATCTGAGTCCAGATGTACAGCGCAAGGTGGTGGATCAAATGGAACAACGTCCTAGGTTAATTGCCATGGATACCATGAATTTCTGGATGGATATTGCTTTAGAGGAGTTGCATAAAACGCTCAAAGTGGTGGATCTGTTAATTATCAATGATGAGGAAGCACGCCAGTTGACCCATCAATATTCCTTAAAAACGGCTGCGGCCAAAATCATGGAATTAGGTCCCAAAAGTGTTATAATTAAGAAAGGCGAACACGGCGCCTTACTGTTTCATGGCGGACAGATCTTTTCTGCCCCGGCCTTGCCCTTGGAAGAAGTATTTGATCCAACAGGCGCAGGAGATTCTTTTGCGGGTGGCTTAATGGGATATTTATCATCGCAGGAAGAAGTTTCCTTTGACTCGCTTAAAAAAGCCGTCATCGCAGGTTCAGCAGTAGCTTCCTTTTGTGTAGAAAAATTCGGAACGCAACGCCTCGAAGAAATAACACGAAACGACATTGCAGAGCGAATGTCCATGTTACACCAATTATCGCATTTTGAATTAACCGGTTATGGAGCAGCTTAACACGCTTTTAGATCAATTACAAACCTATGCGCTTCGGGATGATTTAGTCCCGTGCGGAAAAGAAATCAACGATTTGAAGATTTCATTTGAAGACACTTTGTTGGAAATGGAACGGGTGAATCAAATCCAAATGCTTGAAGCAAGAGATGCCGGAGAAACCATCGATTCAACCGATTTTTCGGAAATTAAAAATGCTTTCTTAGACCTCTACAAACGATTGCATGAGCAACGTAAACAACAAATTCTACTCAAGGATGCCCTTGAAAAAGAGAATTTAAAGTTGAAAAGAAGCTTAATTGAGGATTTGAAAAAAATCATTGAATCGGAGGAGAACATCGGAACAGCTTTCAATGCGTACAAAAGCATTCATGAAACTTGGAAGAAAGTGGGGGATATTCCCCGAGATCAACGGGATGCGGTTCAAAAGGAATATTCTCGACTCATTGAGATTTTCTTTTATACCATGCGCATTTATCGTGAAATCAAAACCCACGACTATAAAAGGAATTCGCAGAACAAGCAGGTGGTTCTTCACAAACTTCAACAGTTGCGAAATGAAGAGGAGGATATCAAAACGGTCGAGCAGCAACTTAGGACTTTGCAGGACGAATGGGAGGAAATTGGACCGGTACAAAACGAGGAATGGGATGCTTTAAAGACCAAATATTGGGAGGTTGTTCGACAGATTTACGATAAAATCAATGCCCATTACGAGGCGCAACGGCAGGTCTATGAGAAAAACATCGAGGCAAAGAAGGCATTGGTGCTTCAAATGCAAGAACTTTGCGTGCATGCCGGCGAAGCCAATTCCTTCAAGACGTGGGATGCTTTGACTGAAAAGGTGAAGTCCGTTCAAGAGGAATATAAAAAGATAGGCCCTGGAGCTCGAAAAGAAAACGATCTCGTTTGGAAACAGTTTAGAACAGCTATCGACGCCTTTTTTGAGCTTAAGAAAAATAAGGCGAAAGAACAACAAGCCGCCTTGTCGGAACGAATCGAGGCGAAGAAAAAACTAATTCTTGAAGCAGAACAATTGAAAGATTCAATTGGGAAAGAAGCGACCCAGCGCATCATTCAATTGCAGAAGGATTGGAAAAATATCGGTAATTCTGGTAAAGCGGAGAATCAGCTTTGGGCCAAGTTTCGAGGGGCATGCGATGCTTTTTTTGCGGCAAAGGATGCGGAGAATGCAGCTGCGGACAAGGCATTGGAGGAAAACTATGAACTCAAGTTAGCTGTGATCGAAAAAATCAAGGCCTTTGAACCCGTCGATAAAACCGAAGGCTTGGCTCAATTGAGAGGCTTTTCCGGGGAATTCACCGCCATTGGTCATGTTCCTGCTTCGAAAAAAGATCAAGTCTATAAATCCTATAAAACAGCCCTTGATAAGGCATACGAAGCCCTCAAGTTGAATCAAAAAGAGCGTGAGCAATGGGATTTCAAAGCAAAGCTTGACGAAATGTTGACATCGCCCGACCGGGTGAAACAGGTCCAACGCGAACGAACCGAACTTCGAAAGAACATTGAACGTTTAGAACAAGAAATCAATCGAATGGAAACGAACCTGGCATTTTTTGCAAGATCCAAAGGAGCGGACTCCTTGAGATCAGAGGTGGCAGTTAAGGTGCAAGGAATTCAGGAACAAATTAGTGTTTTAAAGCAAAGACTTAAATTATTGCCGAATGAATAGAATCACCAACTCCTTTATTTTGGTGCTGTTTTTTCCAGTAATGGCCTTGTCCATTTTTATTTCTTTTGACTTACCCTTAGGTGTTTTTAGAACCACCGGGTCACAACTTCCGTATCGCTACGAAATCCTCCTTGGGTTTACCTTACTCATAGCCATTTTATTCGCTAACCGAAGTATAAAGCGCTGGATGGGTTTAGTGACCGTTGCTCAAAAAAGCAGGTTTGTTTTCAGTGCTCCGATTTCATTAGAACGCCGAAAAACCGTTCTTGCTTATGGGGTCTTGGAATCTTTGATTTACACCCTAATTGGCATAGGACTCATGATATTGACAAAGGAGTCCTTTCCGGCGGCACTTATTTTCTTGTTCTTTGGAATGGAAGGCTTAGTTTTTACCGTTTTTGGAGCAAATAAATTCGCCTTAGGTCTGAGTTCCAAGGCAATTATCGTGGCAGATCGCGAGATTACGGTAATTTATTACACGGGATTGAGAAAAGTGAGCATAAGCCAACAAACGCTGTATTTTGATTACCTGGAATCGCTGCAATTGAGTTTCCCAATCGATGCAATTCCTCCGGAACAACGGAAGTCTTTCTTAATCAATTTAGAATCGGTTGTTGATCCCACGAAGGTGCTCATTCACAACCTTGGATCATGGAAGAAGTAAAAATTCTAATCATTGAAGACGATGCATCCTTTGCCTCGTTGCTGCAAAACCAACTTTCAATGTTAGGGTACAGCCCTTACGATTTGGTGCATATTGATAATTTGGCAGAGGCACAGGAAATCAAACTCGAGTTTGATCCCGATGTTATTTTATTGGACTTAAACATTCGCGATTCCTCCGGGATTGAAACCTATGAGAAAATCAATTCGGTATTCAAAGAAGCGCCCATCGTAGTCTTGTCGGGGATGGATGACCGTAATTTGGCTCTCCGAATCGTAGCTAAAGGAGCCCAGGATTATTTGCTAAAGAATGAAATCAATGGAGGGGCTCTCGACAAAACCATAAAATATGGAATGCTTCGTAAGACCTTCCAAGTTAAGTTGTCGGAGTCCGAGAGAAAGTACAAAGACCTTTTTTACAACTCCCCCCAGCCCATGCTTCAACTGGTGGATTCCACCAAAGAAATCAGCTATTGCAACCAAGCCGCAATAAAGCTCTTTGATGCAGATAATGCTTCTGACTTAATTGGGGTAAACCTCATGAGGTTTTTACCGTCGGATCGCTCCCTAACACCGAATGAATTGATGGTTGATTCCACGAATGAACTTCAGGTGTTGCATTCACTCAAAGGCAATGTTCGAATGGTACAAGTAACCTTAAACCCTTTGCAAGAAGAAAAAGATGCGGCGATTTGTTTAATTGTGGATAAAACCGAGGAACAGGCCTTTGAGCAGAAAAAATACGATATAATTGCCCAAGCAGAAGAAGGAGAAAAAAAGAAAATTGCCCGTGAATTGCACGACGGAATAGGCCAACAGCTGGTTTTATTAAACCTCTTACTGCAAAACATTGAGGCGAAAGAAGGGGAACAAGCATCCTTGGATAATATTCGTCAACTTTTACAAAGCTCAATCCAAGAACTGCGTGAATTGGCGTATAACCTTCTTCCCCCTGCTTTGGATAAAGGATTTGTCAATGCTTTGGAGCGTTTTTCCCACAGGATTAATTCTTTGGGTTCGGTGGTTTTAAATTTAAACCTGAGTACTGCCTTGACCGAGGATTCTTTTATCAACGTTGACAGTTTTAATTTGTACCGCATCGTTCAAGAGGTGCTCAACAATGCCTTGAAGCATTCCAAGGCTACACGAATTGATATTTACGTTGAGGTGCAAAACGAGCACTTCGTGATCCGGATTATCGATAATGGGGTAGGGTTTGATGCCGAGGCGGTAAGCGAAGGACTCGGTCTTCCGAACATTAAGTATCGGATGAAAATGACCGGGATTCGCGGCGAGCTAAGCAGCGAACCAGGTAAAGGGGTTGAAGTTGTCTTAAAGGTTGCGCGGTGAAAATCTTAGTCATTCGGTTAAGTGCCATAGGAGACGTGTTGCTTACGTTTCCAATACTTCAAGAAATAAAAGTGAAATTTCCTGAGGCCGAAATCTATTTTTTGACCAAAGAAGCGCAAATTCCGCTGCTTTCCTTGTTGCCATTTGAAGTAAAAGGCCTAGCACTTCAAGGTTCCATCTCGGGAACGGCCAAGACACTAAAGGGCCATAGATTCGACCAAATAATAGACCTTCACAACAACCTTCGAACGGTACTTTTGCAAATGCGCATGTTCCAATTTACGTGGAGCAGGGTGAAAAAACATAACGCTACCAAATGGTGCATGACCCGTTGTAAGACGAAAAACACTTGGGTGCCCTCTATTGTTGAACGGTATGCCAAGGCCGCAAAGGTTGAGCTTACAGGTAAGCGGTTGGCAATGAACCTTGAGCATGTCGCTCTTCCTTCTGCTCTTCCCAACAAATATGCGGCATGGGTGCTTGGAGCAAAGTTTAAGACCAAACAATTTCCCTTAGAAAAGATCCGTGAGACACTGGCGCTTTGTGATGTTCCTATGGTTTTGCTTGGGGGGAAGGAAGAATTAACCATGGCAAGGTTTCTTTCACAGGAATTTCCAAGACTTATTAACTTGGTCGGGATTACCGATTTTTTTCAAGCAGCCTTGGTCCTCAGTCGGGCGCAACTCGTGGTGACCAACGATACAGGATTAATGCATTTGGCTTCCTTTTTTAATCCAGCGATGCTCTGCCTTTGGGGAAATACGGTGCCGGGTTTTGGGATGGGACCCTACGGCTGCGACAAGGTCGAACATTTTCAAGTGACTGATCTTTCGTGCAGGCCGTGTTCTAAAATCGGTTACAAAGAATGCCCTAAGGGACATTTTAAGTGCATGATGCAGCAAGATTCATCCTTGTTGGCGCAAAAAATCAGTGCGTTATTTCATCAAGAAAGCCCAAAACAGCTTGAATCGCCCCCATATCAAAGGTGATTTCATTGGAACCGTATTCGTTCGGATTCCCGGTAAGTGAAGGTTGAAACAAATGGTTCAAACCCGCTAATTCTTGGATGCGCTTCACTTTGCCTAATCCTGGATTACAGTTCAACGAGATGGCCTCAAGATTCATTTTTGAAGGCACTTGCAGGTCCGTGGTTCCGTTAAGGGCGAGGTAATGACACCGAATGTTTTTTAAATCAAACGTAGGGTTATAGTTGAGAAAATAGAGCATCCAAAGATTAACATAGGCGGAAAGATTCATTTGAACCCACGTATTGCGGTCTTCAATACCGTTTTTTTTAAGTTCTTTTTTCTTGATACTTTTCACATAATCCGTAAGAAACACCTCTGCGTTCTTTCGAACCAGCGGCAAAGAATCTAAGGTTAATATGGGATAAAAAGTTTCGGAAAAAGATCGGATTTTTTTCACCTCTTTTTCGCTAGCTCCAACGGCTTTTGATATAAGGCATTGTTGCTCTACCAGTAGGTCGGAACCTTTTACCCCCGGACCGGCGAGTGATACGACCCCAAAAATTTCGGGATGTTGTGCAGCGACCATGTTGGCAATCATTCCTCCTTCGCTATGGCCCATTAAAACCATGCGGCTGGAATCCACCATGGGCATTTTTTTGAGGTAATTCATCACGGATACAACATCCGTTGAAAAATCTGCAGAAGTAGCCCCATCAAAGGTGCCTGTTGATTTTCCAGTTCCACGATCGTCGAAGCGAAACACCGAATACCCTGCGAGGGTAAGACGGTCAGCAAGCACTAAAAAGGGACGATGACCCAGGATTTCTTCGTTGCGGTCTTGCGCACCACTTCCCGAAATTAAAACGATGCATGGGTATTTTGTGCTAAAATCACGCGATGCCTGTTGGGGGTAACTGAGGGATCCGCTGATGGAGAAGTCGCCCGTCGCATGAGGAATGGCCAATTCAATTTCAGCGTATGGAAAGGGTTCTTTACGGTCTTGAATTTTCTCGGGGGAAGGGTTTTCTTGTTGGCTCTTTGAAAAAGCTAAAGGCGCTTTGAAAGCTCCTTGTTTAAAGCTGCCGTCAATACCGGAAGCTTCCTTGAAAGTTCCTTCGTAGCTTGCGTGGAGTTGATCAATAGAAAAACGCAGGGTTTTACCTTCAACATCGACGTTTGTCATGGGAATTCCTACCGCGCCTTGGTTCGGGCTATCCAAGGTGCCTTTCCATTGGCCGGAGCTATCACTTAGGTGCAATACCAAGGGTAATTTTTGACCCATCGCATCCAGCGTGCCATACCAATCTCCTTGGAACGATTGACTGTAGACCCCCAAATTAAAAACCAAGGTGAGGTAAAAGAATTTAAATTTCATCATCCGAAAACAGTTTTTTGATTTCAGTAGCTTCGGAAGGCTTCATTTTTCCTGCCAAAATTAAGTTAAGCTCCCTTCTTCGTTGAGCCCCAATGAAGCGCTCGATTTCCTCTTCTGTTTCAGGAATTAATTCCGGTACTTGAATGGGTCCTCCGTTTTGATCCACCGCTACAAAAGTGTAGATAGCTTCGTTGCATTTTACTTTTTGTCCGGTTACGTGATCTTCCATGAATACATCCACAAAAATTTCCATGCTGCTGCTAAAGGCTCTGGAAACTTTAGCCGATAATGTCACCAAGGATGCCGCTGGAATGGGCATTTTAAAGGAAACATTATTAACCGAGGCGGTAACGACAACCCTTTTACAATGCCGGTGAGCAGCTACACTGGCAATAATATCCATCCAAGCGAGCAACTGTCCTCCGAATAAATTTCCGAGCGTATTGGTGTCGTTGGGTAGCACAACATGGGTAGTTATGGATAAAGATTCGGAGGCTTTTTTTGATTTCATAAAGTAAAGATACGGCATTAAACTTTTCGTGTATTAATTCGTTTGAAGAGAATTGATTTAGTTGTATTTTAGCGAAAAATAAATGGCATGAAAAATCTCTTCTCCTTGTTCGTTCTGGGTTCTTATATGGTTTGTTTTGCACAAACAAAACCCCTGCATTCCTTTGATCCCAGCAACGCCCGAGAGGGAGAGCGGGTCGAATATTGCCATCAGCATAAAAAAATGGAGGCGCTCATGCAAAATCCAGCTTACCTTCAGCAACGGGTAATCGATTCATTGGATGAACTGCATTGTGCATCAAAACCAATTACAAAAGGAACGGTCTATAAAATTCCGGTAGTTTTTCACGTGTTGCACAATAACGGTCCCGAGAATATTTCGGACGAACAAATTTTAGATGCTTTAAGCCTCCTGAACCGAGATTTTCGCTTGTTAAATCAAGATGCAAACAATGTTCAACCCGAATTTCAAGGCATGCCTGCGGATGTAGAGGTGGAATTTTTATTAGCCACGAAAGCGCCTAACGGACAGTGTTTTAAAGGCATCACCCGTACGGTCAATGCGATTAGCAATGATGGTTCCGACGGAGGAGATCAAGTAGATGCCATTGTTGCTGGAAACGATGTTTACAACGGGGCTTGGCCCGGCAACCGGTATTTAAATGTTTTTATTTGCGGGGACATTGGTGGAGCTGCAGGATACACAACAAAACCTTCCGGTTGGTCCGCGACTCAAATGACCAACGGAATTTGGATATTGCACGATTACGTGGGATCTATTGGAACGAGCTCGGTAAGTTCTAGCCGTACACTTACCCATGAAGTGGGACATTGGTTGAATTTAGACCACACTTGGGGGCCCAATAACAACCCCGGTAACGCCTCAAGTTGCTCTACCGATGATAACGTTCAAGATACTCCGAATTGCATTGGCGTACAGGCTTGCATCTTCGCTTCCAATACCTGCAATTCAGATAATGCCTATTGGGGATTTGACATTAAAGACAACGTGGAGAATTACATGGACTATTCCTATTGTTCGAAGATGTTCACAACGGGACAAAAAACGAGAATGCGAACGGCCTTGCAAAGCAACAATACGGGGCGGGCCAATGTTATTTCACAAGCGAATTTAACCTTGGTCGGCGCAGGAGCAACTCCTTATTTGTGCAAGGCGGATTTTTCTTCAAACCTCACGACCGTCTGCGTTGGAGATCCGGTTCAATTTTCCGATGAGTCCTATAATTTAGTGAACAGTTGGTCTTGGAGCTTCCCGGGAGGAACTCCCAGTTCAGCCTCTTCTCAAAATCCATTGGTCACCTACAATACTCCAGGTTTGTATAGCGTGACGCTCGATGCCAGCGATGGGGGAACCAACGATTCCGAAGTTAAAAATAATTACATCCGCGTTCTATTAGCTCCAACGACTATTCCTTTCTACGAAGGATTTGAAAACTATAATACCTTAAATAATCTCATGAATTGGGAGATATACAATCCAGATGGTAACAATGCATTTGATATCGATAATACTACGAGTTTTAACGGAACGAAATGCGCTAAATTGCAGAATTTTGGCCAAGCAGCAGGGAGCTTAGATGAATTGATTTCCACCCCAATAGATTTGTCCGGTTTAACCGCGAATCAAACGGTGACCTTGAGTTTCCGTTATGCCTACCGCAAGAAACTCGCCGCCGATAACGAGGCGCTTAAGGTGTTTATTACGGGAGATTGCGGTGACACTTGGGTACAGCGTAAAACCATTACTGGAAATCAGTTAAGCAACCAAGCCGTGGCTACTTCCTGGAAGCCGAGTTCTCAAGCAGATTGGGTAACAGTGCACATGACGAACGTAACAAGCACCTATTTCCAACAAAATTTTAGAGCAAAATGGCGTTTTGAAGGAAACGGAGGAAACAATTTTTATTTGGATGACATAAACTTGTACAATGGAGCTCCCTCGAACGATGTAGTTCTTGGAACAGAATCCCTGGAAGAATCGGTGAGCGAGGTGGTTCTCTTTCCGAATCCCGTTTCATCGGAGTTAAATGTAGAATATTCCTCAAAGACCGCTGAAAAGATGGTCGTGGTTCTTATCGACGCGAATGGCAAACAAGTCCAGTCCCATCAAATTCATGCGAATGCAGGAAAGAATGTGATCATGATGGATACCCAGTCTTTGGCGGCAGGAACCTATTCTGCTGTAATCTACGGTTCGAAGGGTAAAGTTACACGCACCTTCATTAAGTAATAATAAAGTACTTCCTTAGGGTTTCGGCCAATCGCTTGCCGAGGTTCTCTTCCTGATGTGCAGGAACATCTGCTGTAAAGGATTTAGGAGTAGGGTAATGCTTCATAATTTTTTCCAAGGATTTTTCTCCAACCCCGGGAATGTTTTTCCACGCGGAATCTATAAAAGCCGAACTTCGTCGGTTTCTGTGGTGGGTGATGCCAAAACGGTGCGCTTCGTTTCGTAAATGCTGAAGCAATTGAAGCCCGGGATTTTCATGGTTTTCTATTAAGGGCTCTGATGCTCCGGGGAAATAGATTTCTTCCAGTTTTTTAGCTAATCCAATGATTACAACAGTGTTTAAAATTCCCAATTCTTGAAGGGACTCCACGGCCGAGGATAATTGACCTTTACCACCATCAATAACAATCAAATGGGGTAGTGCATGTCCTTCCTTGATAACGCGTTGATACCGACGTGTTACGATCTCACGCATGCTTGCAAAATCATCGGGACCTTCAACCGTACGAATGTTAAAATGCCGGTAGTCTTTGGAACTTGGTTCGCCGTTCTTAAATACCACACAAGCTGCTACAGCGAATTCGCCTTGAATGTTGGAATTATCAAAACACTCTATGTGGTTCGGTAAGTCGTCCATCCTTAGCAGCATTTTAAGCGCCTCAAGCCTTGCATGGTAATCGATTGCCCCGGGTTTATTTGGACCTGTGGCAACAGAAATATTCTTCAATGAAAACTCTAGAATTTTTAACTTATCCCCTCGTTGCGGCTTTACAAAACGATGTCCTTCAATGTTGCTGTTGATCGTGACGTTGGTAAGGATTGTTTTTTGGTGGCTGGAAAATCGAATTTTGAGTTCGTGCCATAAAATCAGTGTTAGCTCCTCGACCGATTCCATGTGAGGCACGAGCATTTTATCCGAGATGCTCAAGTCAATGCGGCCTTCTCGAACCCAAGTATAATTGTAGTACAAATGATCATCGACGAGCTTGCATGTAAGTACGTCGCAATGCATTGTTAGGTCATTGACCATGGCGGATTTGGAATGAAATGCATTCAAGGTTGCTATGCGTGCTTTGAGCTCGTGAGCTTTTTCGAACGCCAATTCCTGAGAAGCCTCTTCCATCTTTTTTCGAAGAAGTTGGATTAAAGAAAAAGTTTTACCCTTGAGTAATAAGCGAATTTCATCAATGTTTTTCTGGTATGAGGTCAAAAGATTGTAGTTAATACAAGGGCCTTGGCAGCGTTTAAGGTGGTATTCGAGGCACACTGAAAACCGATGATTGGAGATGTTCTTTTCCGTTAAATCCAAAGAACAAGTCCGAATAGGATAGAGTTCATGGACTAATTCAATTAAGTTTTTATGCACGTTCCCCTTTGGAAAAGGACCAAAATATTCTGCGTTCGCGTTATGGCGGTTTCTCGTGCTAAAAATCCGAGGAAAGGGCTCTTGGGTTAGGCATATCCATGGATAGGTTTTATCGTCTTTTAATAAAATATTGTACCGGGGCTTGTTTTCTTTGATCAAATTGTTCTCCAACAATAAGGCGTCCAATTCGGAGCCAACCAAGAGGGTTTCCACCGACTGAATTTGCTTTACTAAGACCCTTGTTTTCTGGTCGGAATGTTGTTTCTGAAAATAGCTCGAAATCCGCTTACGAAGGTTTTTAGCCTTGCCAACGTACAGCAACTTGTTCTCTGAATTAAAGTACTTATAAACTCCTGGGCTTTCGGGAAGATTCGTTAGAAATCCATCTGATTTACAATCAATGCGCATTTTGACGAATATATAAAATCAAGGGCATAGCGGAAGGCCTTTAACAAAAAAAGGCTGCCTTAACGACAGCCATTCTGTAAGTTCGTAAACAAATTTAGTTTTTAATGAGAGATTTGGTGATTTCACCCATCGGAGTAGCAACTTTTACTTGGTACATTCCCTGGGCAATTCCTTCGGTCGAAAGCTCTACTTTTTGGATTAAATTTCCTTCTGTACTCAAGATCAATTTACCGGACAAATCATATAATTTAACAGAACTCGCTTCCAAAATACCGAAATCAACCGTTACCTTATTGGTGGCAGGATTTGGGTACAAACTCACGAGTTCAGGATTGAGCTCCCCAATCCCGGAGGCTGCCGTAATGTTCACCATATAATCTTCGGTTTCCCCATAAGCAACCGTCCCGCACGGTACGATAGCTCCCGCACCTTGATATGAAATACGCGTTCGTAAATGCACCATTCCTGTCGTAGCATTCATTGGAACCGTGAAATTGAACACATTGCTCCATCCTTGCCCTACTAGGACATATCCTACTTGTTCTCCGGCATCAACAAAGTCGTTGTCGTTGTTGTAGTCGATCCAAATCGCCAATTCGTCTCCCGTGTAAGCAATGTTTCCAGCTTGTCCAATAATTCCTGGAACCACGGTGGCACTGTAGGCGGTGCCTTTTGCTAAGCTGGCGGAAATGTTGGTGTAATCAGCATATCCTCCGACCGAACACGTATTGGAATTGTTGTTAATGCTGTTAAGCATAAAGGTCTTAATGTATTCGTCGCACGTATCTGCAGCAGCGGCACAAGGACCGGTATTTTGAACAACGGTGATGTAGTTGTTCTTAATTTCTGAGTCATTTCCTTGTGCGTTGGATGCAACAAGGCTTACGGTATATTGGCCAACGGTATTAAACGTTACTACAGGATTCTGTGAGCTTGCGCTGGTTCCTCCTGTGTAAGTCCATCCAGCACCGGAGATGGTCCAAGCCCAAGAAGTTGGCACACCGGTGGTCATGTCCGTAAACGAAACGTTACTTCCTGCGTTGACCGTGGTAGGATTGCCTACGAAGTTTGCAACAGGAACGGTTGGATTTGAACAAGGGTCAGCAGAACCGTTCTGGGTCAGTGCTCCCGTATTGGCAGGGTCTAAAAAGGGTTTTAGACGCCGGTTGTTGGCCGCTCCATTCGAAGTCCAGTGGTAGGACATTTTACCATAATAATCGGGTTGGTTGGTTGCATTGCAATAAGAGCCTCCTCCCGTGAGCGTACCAACGATACGTCCTGCGGAATTGTTAAATAATGGCGAACCAGAGGATCCACCTTCCGTTACTCCGTAACCGTTAGCATTGGAGGACCAAGTGAGCCTCCAATGGGATTGCAGACCGTTTCCGTTCCATGCAGAGGTAACCGTATTTCCATTGAACGTGGAGATTTTTTTGATGTCCCCAGCAGGGTGGTGAATACCAACCCCTCCGGTAGTTGCCGTGTTATTCGCGTCCCAACCGTTCCAATACGCATTAAAGTTGGCCGATTTAAGCGTGGTAATGGTCGATGCTTGGTTGGCTGCTGTACCCAATTGAACCAATAGAAAATCGGACCCAGAGGCGCCCCCGCCATCTCCTGAATCGGATAATTTAAAACAACCATTAATGAAATAATCATCTAACGTACCTGCTGCGTTTGGATTGGTACAGTTTGGAGATTCGTAACGAAAGTAGAATTTCCACTGGTTAAAGTTAGCAGCAGTGGAAGAAACACCACAATGTAACGCAGTTAAAAACAAGGGCTTACAGTCGTTAGCTAAGTTGTTAATGAGGGATCCAGTACACCAACCTTGCGAACCACCTTCGACTACCAAAATTCTTGCTACCCCTCGCTTTTCATCCTGCCAATTGGAACCAACTGGGGTACAATTGACGTTCACTTCGCAAGCTTCTGATTCGTTGATTTTGCTGGTTTCAGGTTTGGCAATGGATCGGTATCCGTACATGATTCGGTCGATGAAAATTTCCGAAGGCGTGGTGTTTTTAGGTTCGGTTAGCAACAGGACCATCTCGTCTCCAAAACATAGTGCAGCATTGTACATGAAATGATCTTGAACTTCAGCAGAGGTAATAACTGGATGTAACAATATTCCTCCGTTATTGCGAATTTCTAGGGTAGTTCCTCCGTAAATTTTAAAGGTTTCAAAAAGGAAACTCAAGGCCTCCGCTCCTGGTGATTTAACCCGTAGAGTCCATTGACGATCTCCGTTTGACAAGCTAGACCATGAGCCGCTGTTCAGTGGAGAAACATTAACCGTTCGGGCAACCCCGTTTCGGTATAACAAGCCGAGTTCATCCCTCGTTTGGTCTTCTAAAAGCAATTGTTCAACGTTGGGAGGAGTAACATTCAGGGTTGGAATCTCTTTACCATAAACGGTCCGATGGATACTCAAAACTTGTCCGAAAAAAGACAGTGACAAGCACGTGAACAAAACAAAAACGAAGGTAGATTTTTTCATAAGGAGGGATTTACATAAATTCACCCCAAATATACAATATTTGTGTTCAGATAAAATGGCAAAAATTGCATTGGTTGAAGACGATTTAATTTTAAAGGAGTTCATTCAATTGAATTTGGAATTGGAAGGGCATGAAGTGATCACGTTCACGAACGGAACGGCTGCTGTAGAGGGAAAGATTGAATTAAGTCGTTGCGATCTAATCATTTTGGATAATATGTTGCCCGGAAAATCAGGGATTGATATTTGCCATGAAATTCGAATGCAATATACTACCCCCATTCTTTTTCTTTCTGCTAAATCGAACACTCAAGACCGCATTGAGGGGCTTAGGGCTGGGGCCAACGATTATTTGCCTAAGCCTTTTGACCTAGAAGAACTCTTGCTCCGTGTACAGGTGCTTTTACCTAAGACCTCGCAACAGTATTTTATCGGGCCCTGGGAAATTGATTTTGATAACCTAACGGCTGTCAATGTTCAAAATAATGGTCTCCACCAGTTTTCGAAAAAAGAGGCGGCCTTATTAAAACTTTTTACCCTGAATGAAAACAAAGTTTTACCTAGAGAGGAAATTTTAGACAAAGTTTGGGGCGAAGATGCTTATCCTACCTCGAGAACTATCGATAATTTTGTACTCACCTTTCGTAGAATATTTGAGCCGGATCAGAAAGCACCGGCGTTCTTTCATTCAATACGAGGAGTTGGGTATAAATTCACCAATAAAAACAAATAACATGTTCACAGGAATCGTGGAGGATATGGTGGTGGTAAAGAGCCTTGTGAAAGACCAGGAAAACCTCCATCTTACGTTTTATTCTGCACTCGTGCCAGAATTCAAGATAGACCAAAGCATCAGCCATAACGGATGTTGCTTAACCGTCGTTGCTATCGATACCTCGGCTTCGAATTATACCGTTACAGCCATCAAGGAGACCTTGGATAAAACAACCATGGGTACTTGGAAAATTGGCGACAAGATTAACATCGAGCGTTGCATGACACCCAACGGACGCCTTGACGGACACATGGTTCAAGGTCATGTGGACACCCAAGGACGTTGCATCTCCGTCGAAGACATGCACGGAAGTTGGAAATTTACTTTTACCTATGAAAGCAACGATTTAACCGTGGAAAAAGGATCGGTTGCCGTGAATGGAGTGAGCTTAACCGTGGTCGATTCGCAGCCTGGCCTCTTCAGCGTTTGCATTATTCCTTACACCTACGAATACACGACTTTTAAGTTCTTACAAGCGGGAGATTCTGTGAATTTGGAATTTGACATTATCGGCAAGTACGTCGCAAAATACATGAAACACCATGGAAATTAAAGAGGCACAAGCCATTATTGATCGTTGGATTCACGAAAAAGGAGTGCGGTATTTTGACCCATTAACCAATTTGGCCATGCTAACGGAAGAAGTGGGGGAGGTGGCTAGGATCATGGCACGACGCTATGGAGAACAAAGTGAAAAAGACTCAGACAAAGCTAAAAATCTCGGGGATGAATTGGCCGATGTACTTTTCGTACTCCTTTGCATTGCGAATCAAACGGGAATTGACATGGAAACAGCGCTTCAATCCAACCTCGATAAGAAAAACCAGCGGGACGCAACCCGACATATCAATAACCCTAAATTGAGGAACAATCCTTAGGCACGTTTCATGCGCGGATGCGCATGCTGATAAATTTGGTTGAGCTGCGCAAAGGAGTTGTGCGTGTACACTTGGGTGGCGGCCAACGATGTATGCCCTAACAGTGCTTTTAGCGTTTCCAATCCTGCACCGTTGTTCAGCATGTGCGTGGCAAAAGTGTGTCGTAATACGTGCGGACTGCGTTTGTCGAGGTGCGTTAAGGTCCCCAAAAGCGCGTGAATTTTCCGGTATACATATACAGAATACAGGCATTTACCGTTGGCTAGAATGAATAAATTCTGGGTTTTTGCGAGAGGGGCTCTCAACGATAAATAGGATTGAATTTTTTGGTGTAATTCGGGGGCAATAGGGATAATACGTTCCTTATTTCTTTTTCCAAGCACTTTGAGGCTTTGTTGCTGTACGTCTTCCACTTTCAGGCCAATGAGTTCGCTCAAACGCATTCCCGTTTGGTAAAAAATTTCGAGGATGAGTTCATCTCGCTTGCCTTCGAAATCGTCGGAAAATAAGGTTTCAATGCGTTGAGGGGTAAGTTCTTGTTCCCGAGCAAAACTCGGAAGCCGTTTTTCTGTTTTGGGACCGGTGAGCCGGCTTAAGGGGTTGTGGGTGGCAATACCTTCTTTCTTGAGCCATTTGTATAGGGTTCGCAAGGCGGCTAATTTTCGATTTACACTTTTGTTGTTATAGCCCTCTTCAATGAGCGCCACCATCCACCCTCGAATGAAAACGGGTTTTAACCCATTTAATTCGCTGACCGAGCTTACGGATGCGAACGTAAGAAACTGTTGCAAATCGTGTTGATAGGCGGTCAGGGTGTGCTCGGAAAAGCGTTTTTCGTAACGAAGGTATTCTAAGAAAGGTTCAAGCATAAAAAAAGGGGCCTAAGCCCCTTAACGATAATTTGAGAACAAGGTTACCCTTGCTGAATTTGCATTCTTTGTTTGTACGCAGCACGTATGATTTCCTGACGACGACCAATCGAAGGCTTTTCAAATTCTTTACGGTCACGTAACTGTTTCATTACGTTCGTTTTTTCGAATTTTTTCTTATACTTCTTAAGCGCTTTCTCGATGTTTTCGCCTTCTTTAATTGGAATAATCAACATACATTCATTCTTTTGGTCCGCAAAGATACACGAAACCTCATAACATCCAAAAATTTTAGCGAATAATATCGCGGGAAATAACAAGTTTTTGAATTTCAGAGGTCCCTTCACCGATGGTCAGCAATTTGGAGTCTCTCAAAAACTTTTCAGCAGGATATTCTCGGGTATACCCATAACCACCCATAATTTGCACCGCTTCATTTCCACACCTAACCGCCACTTCAGAAGAAAAATATTTGGCATAGGCCCCCTCTCGTGTAACACTTAATTTATTGTTTTTTCGGTAGGCTGCTTGAAAGGTTAGCAATTCTGATGCTTCAATTTCGGTGGCCATATCGGCCAATTTAAAGGCGATTGCTTGAAATCCTGCAATCGGTTGCCCAAATTGCTCTCGTTCTTTTGCATACTTAACGGAAGCTTCAAAGGCACCGCGGGCAATACCACAGCTGAGAGCAGCAATGGAAATTCTTCCACCATCTAACACTTGCATGGCTTGACGGAAGCCCTGACCTACTTCACCAAGGACGTTTTCTTGAGGAACACGAACGTTGTCGAAAATGAGCTCAGCCGTTTCGCTGGCCCTAACGCCAAATTTATCCTTGATTTTTACCGCTGAAAAACCTGGCATTCCTTTTTCGATAATGAATGCTGTAATTCCATTGGTGTCTAAGAGTTCCCCGGTTCGAACCAATACCACCGAAACGTCTCCAGAGAGACCATGAGTAATCCAATTTTTAGCTCCGTTGATGATCCAATCGTTGCCGTCTTTTACCGCGGTGGTTTTCATGCGCATGGCATCGGATCCGGTATTGGGTTCGGTGAGACCCCATGCACCGATGAACTCACCGCTCGCCAATTTAGGTAAAAACCGTTGTTTTTGTTCTTCGTTGCCGTGATAATAAATGTGACCGCTGCACAAGGAATTATGTGCGGCAACACTCAAGCCTACTCCTCCGCATACTTTTCCTAATTCCATAAGGGCCGTTGCATATTCAAAATAACCGAAACCTGAACCGCCGTATTTCTCAGGGATGAAAATTCCTAGGAGCCCTAGTTCTCCCATTTTTTTCATGGTTTCTAAAGGGAATTCCTCATCCCGGTCCCAGGCCATCATGTTGGGACGGATTTCTTTTTCAGCAAAATCGCGCACCATTTGCGCAATCATTAATTGGTTCTCATTTTTTTCAAAGTTCATGATGGATGGAATGTTGATTAATATTGAACTAAACTTGAAAGTTTTGCGGAATAGGGTGCAAGGGCCTTTGCTCCGTTTAAAAAGGATAATTCCACCAGAAAATCGAATCCGGCAACGGTGCCGCCGCACTTATGAATGAGTTCTGCCGCTGCTGCTGCCGATCCACCGGTGGCCAAAAGGTCATCGTGGATGAGGATCCTATCGCCGGGCTTAATGGCATCCGAGTGCATTTCAATTTCCGCAGATCCGTATTCGAGGTTGTAGGCATAAGAGACCTTGTTGTAAGGCAACTTTCCTTTTTTTCGGATCATGATGAAAGGAATGCCAAGGGCCATGGCTAGAGGAAAACCAAAAAGAAAACCCCTGCTTTCGATTCCAGCGATGCCTTGTAAGTTCGAATGTCGGTGTTTTTCGGCAAGGTGTACTATGATTTCATTGCATAAATCCGCATTCAGGAGCAGGGTCGAAATGTCTTTAAAAACAATCCCTTCCTTGGGGAAATCCTTAACATCTCGAACAGTTTGTTGAATTTTTTCACGTAATTCCATACTACAAAGATACGTATGGAAGTATTTTTTCAAAGGTTTCTGTATTAATTAAATGTGAATCGAGTAATTCGGTTATTGCGTGGAACCCTCCCAGCTGTTTCCGCATTTTAATAATCGAGTTTGCTTGCCAAATATCAATATAAGGATGTTTAGCAAGTTCCTCCTTGGTGGCTTGATTGATGGATATCTTTCGTAGGTTGGTTGGGTTAAAGTTCAAGTGCTTGCAGAGTATTTCGTACACATCTTCGGTCATTTTATACACTTCCAGCAATTGCTCTTTTGAGTGAAATCCTCCGAGTGCTTTTTCATATTTCATGACCATTTTGGCATAAAACGGTCCGATTCCCGGCAATGCAACCAATCGTGCACTGTCCAAATTCATCATGCTGATTTGCTCAAGTTTCGTTTCCTTCTTTTCGAATTCGTCCTTCGAATTAGGTTTATAAAGAGGTTTCGTGTCGTAATACGTTGAATCTTTTATGAGTTCATAAAGTGCGTCGGGTATGATAAATATCTTCTTCAGGTCTTCATTGGATTTTAAGGGAAACCGACAAAATTTCAATACCGCCGCTGCTTGTTTTTGGGAAAGCCCTAAATTGGTCCAGTCCTGGAGGGTATATTGGTTGGGATTAAATCGATGAGGCGGTGCATGATATTTTGAACGGGATTGTTTTTCAAAGCGTTGATGAGCATAACGCTTGGCTTTTTCTTCCAAACCAGCGATTTCTTTCATTTGGTAGCGTTGAATGGTTATCGGTTGCGATGGAAAACAATATCGCGCGATTCTCGGCAGGAGGATGATAACTAAGATGCAGCATGCCCATAGCGTTATGCCCACTTTTGTTCGTTCGGTAATTACAGGAAATTTCATGGTTCCATTAAACGGAACCGTATTCTTCTTATTGCTTTCGACCTACAGCCCAATAAACCGGCAGCCCCAAGAAGACGATGAACAAACCGCTCAAGGTGTTCAAAGGGCTATGAACCATCAATAGGATGCAAATAAAGGCGGTGATGACAATATAAATCAGCGGTAGAATGGGGTAACCAAAGGCTAAATAGGGTCTTGGAGCATTGGGTTCTTTTACCCTCAAGCGAAAAATTCCAGCAATGGTTATAATGTAAAACAAAAGGCTGGCAAAGGTGCTGTAGGTCAATAAATCGCCGTAGGTTCCCGATAGGCAAAGCAAAGAAGCCCAAAGGCACTGAATCCATAGAGCAACGGATGGAATCCCTTGGGAATTTATTTTTGCGGCACTTTTAAGAAACAATCCATCCTGCGCCATCGCATGGTAAAGCCGAGATCCTGCTAAAATTAACCCGTTATTACACCCGAAGGTTGAAATCATAATCAATCCCGCCATAATTAAAGCCCCAGGTTCTCCAAAAATCACTTGAGCCGCGGCGGCACCCACCCTATTACTAGGGGCATTCATGATGGATTCGTTGGACAGCAGCATCAGGTATGCAAGGTTTGCTAAAACATAGACAACGGTTACGATGAGGGTTCCTAAAAACAAACTTCGTGGGATGTTTTTTTGAGGATTTTTAATTTCTCCTGCAATGAAGGTTACATTGTTCCATGCATCGGCAGAGAAAAGCGCGTTGATCATGGTTGCTCCTAAGGCTACCACGAGCGCCCAACCGGTGAGAGGAGTAACCGAGATTTCGCCGTTTGCAGCGGTACTTGTTTTGAACGCCTTCCAAGCATCCACCCAATTGTTCTGGAAAACGTTTGTTTTTAAACCGAAATACACGCCCAGTATAATTAATCCAAAAAGGGCAAATAATTTAGCCGAAGTAAACACGAATTGAATGATTTTACCATTACGCAATCCTTTTGCATTGATTAACGTCAACAAGATTACCGACCCAATAGCAATGAGTTGGGCAAACTGAATTTTTACTAGGCCTAGATCTAAAAAAGTAGCATTCAAGGACGGAAAAAAAACCGCTGAATATTTTGCAAAAGCAACAGCCACGGCTGCAATAACACCTGTTTGAATTACGGTGAAAACAGTCCACCCGTAAAGAAACGACGGTAAACGACCGAAGGCGCGTTGAATGTAAACATATTGTCCTCCGGCATTGGGCATCATTCCCGCCAATTCACCGTAACTCAAGGCGGCTAAAACGGTTATTACCCCCGTTAACACCCATAAGAGTAACAGCCATGCAGGAGAACCTATATCGTTCATCATGATGGAGGAAACAATGAATATACCGGATCCAATCATGGACCCTGCAACTAATAATGTCGCATCGAGAAGGCCTAAACGTTTGTTTTTTTCTTCCAAAAACTCAATTATTACTCTTCGTTTAAGTTCTCAGAGGCATCAACAATTGCGTCGTGTCCTCTCAATGAGGCGAGGTAATTCGGGTCGTTGAGGTTGCTTTTTCTTCGAGAGTATAGAAAATAAACAAGTACCCCAAAACTTGACCAAATGATGAAGGCAATCCAAGTATCAGGCCGGACAAAATACATCAATCCGAAATTAAACATAGCACCAAGGGGACCAATTACAAAAAGCAACGGCGTTTTAAAAGGCCTTTCCAACTGAGGTTGTTTAATTCTTAAAACCACTACAGCAATCGAGATCATGGCAAATGCCAATAGGGTACCCATGGAGCACATTTCTGAAACTTTATCGATAGGAGTTACCGCAGCGACTATTGAAACCACCAATCCTACCAAAAGGGTACTGATGTATGGCGTTTTATAGGTAGGGTGAATTTTGCCAAATATTTTAGGAGGAAGAAGCCCGTCTTTAGCCATTCCAAGGAAAATACGGGTTTGTCCAAGCATCATAACCAGCATGACGGAAGTTAATCCTGCAACGGCAGCAACGGTAATAAGCACGGTTGCCCATGGCATTCCAATGCCCTCAAAGGCAGAGGCTACCGGAGCTTTTAGATCCAGCTCATTGTACTTTACCATTCCGGTAAGGACCAAAGAAACAATGATGTAG
Organism: Flavobacteriales bacterium; assembly: GCA_947500875.1. GTDB lineage: Bacteria > Bacteroidota > Bacteroidia > Flavobacteriales_D > Crocinitomicaceae > UBA952. The sequence continues at coordinate 76,079 of CANMUN010000003.1, forward strand.
AGAATGGTACAGATTACCAAGGACATAACAATGGCAAAGGGCACGTCCTTTTTAGGGTTTTTTGCTTCGCCTGCTTGGGTCGAAACGGCATCAAAACCGATGTAGGCAAAGAAAACAATTGTTGCGGCAGTGACAACTCCCGACCATCCAAAATGACCTTTTCCAGAGGCATCAACCACTCTTTCCGGAATGAAAGGGGTGTAATTACTGGTGTCGATAAAGAAAAAACCTACGAAAATCACAAACAATACCACCGCCACTTTAAGAATAACGATGAGGTTGTTTGTTTTTGCGGCTTCTTTGATTCCTTTTACCAAAATGGAAGTAACAACCCAAGTTATCAATAGAGCAGGCAAGTTGAAAGCAAAAGCCGGGGCATCAATGCCCGCTGCGGCAGCTTTTTCTGCAGCAGTAACAGGGTCGTTCATGAGCCACATGGGGGGATGTATATCAAATTGGTGCAGCAGTTTTTCAAAATAACCGCTCCAGGCTACAGCTACGGTGGTAGCTCCCATCATGTATTCCAGGATTAAATTCCACCCAATAATCCAAGCGAAAATTTCACCCATGGTTCCATAAGAGTAGGCATAAGCCGATCCTTCAACGGGTAAAACAGAAGAAAATTCGGCATAGCATAAAGATGCAAACAGACAGCCAACTCCGGCAATGACAAAAGATAAAGCGAGTGCAGGTCCCGCATGGTCATGAGCCGCAATCCCTGTTAAGGTAAAAATACCTCCTCCAATGATGGCCCCAATACCTAAAGAGGTAAGCCCCCAACGGCTTAACACTCGGTTTAATTCATTTTTTTTCATTTCTGCCTCGTAGGCAGCGATGGGTTTTTTTCTCCAAGGACTTCTTGACATAGTGTAATTTTGAATTGCCTAAGTTATTGTTTTTAATTTAAATCACCTAACGGTTACCGGAGCGAATCAAGCGTGGCTTCGATGGGATGAGGCCTATAATTCAGTTCGATTTGCGCTTTGGTGAGATTAAATCCCGTTTTTGGGGGCCTTGGCGCTGGTTGATTCAAAATCGTTGAGTCGATGGGTTTTATCAATTGCTCGGAAACCCCTAAGTACCTTGCTACCCGAATGCCAATATCAAAAATGGAGAGGGTCTCTGGACCGCACACATGGTAAATGCCTTTTGCATTGTTCTCGACGATGGACAAACATCCTTTGGATAAATCTACTGCCCAAGTAGGAGCCCGAAAATGGTCTGTAATGAGCGATACTTCTTTACCCTGCGATAGTTCCTGTATTAACCATGAGAAAATATTGGATTTATTCAACTGATGGCCTTTTCCGTAAACAATGATGGTTCGAGCTATGGCCCAATTATTATACTCGGACCTTACTAAATCTAGCTCAGCCAACCATTTTGATTTACCATAAACACTCAAAGGATGTGGGACATCGGTTTCTGAATAATTTCCTTGTTTCCCGTCGAAAATAAAATCGGTTGAAAGTAAGGTGAAATGAATGCTTTTATTTTTTGCGATTTCAAATAACCGTTGGCTTGCGAGGTGATTTACCTCGTAACAATGGCTCGGATTCAATTCGCATGCATCGACATTGGTCATGGCCGCTGTGTGAATAATATGCGTGAACGGTTCTTGGTTTAAAAAAGAGACAACCCCGTCGTGTTGAGTTAAATCCAAGGAGCGGTAATTTTCAGAAGGACAATCGGGATTGCGGTTTTCACCGGAAGAAACCCCAAAAAAGGAGAGCTTTCGTTCCAAGCAATCATGCACCAATTTTTGTCCAAGTAATCCATTGGATCCCGTGATTAAAACTCTTACAGCTCCCATATGGATTTCTTACGTTGCGATTGAAATTGAAAATAATGTTTGTGTTCCAATATCCAAGCCATGATAAGGTACAGTAAAACCGGGGAACCTAGGCCTAAAAAAGAAAAGTAAATGAAGCCTAAACGTACTTTATAAGGGTGGATTCCCAATTTTCTCGCCCACCAAAGACAAACGCCATAGGACTGCAATTCGAAAAAGAAAATAATTTTTTGAAGGAACCTTCTCATGGATCAACAATTTTGCGTCCTCTTTCACAGGTTAAACAAGCAGACTTCATGCAAAGTTGCCGATAAATTTCCATAATTGCATGGCTTTCGAAGGCATTTTTCGGGATATTTCCGGTTAACCTAAATTTTTGAGTTATTCGGTTGTTTTCCGTTGGAAGGCTTTGGCTTATGAAGATGAGTTCTTCGGAATTCAACGCATCAATGGCCCAAGGTATCAGACCGTTCACTACAAGTTGCTGGTATTCAAATGGAGTGAAACTGGTTGTTTTAAGGAGTTGCAGAATATCCATCCATGCTGTTGGATGTTTTTGATGAATTTCTTCGTGTAATTTGTTTAGAATTTTAGTGAATGTATGGTGGGCACGTTGCCGTGATTTCCAAGGAATCTGGGTATAGGTGGTGCTGTAGCCCAATAGGTAATGGATTGTTTGAATAAATAGACCGTTTTCGATTTTCTTACGATGCATACGCCTGATCCAATGTTCCTTTAATATGGAATAGGAGAACTTTTGTTGGATGAAAGAGCAAGGTAGCGACTTAGATGTCTGCTCTTTCATTAAGGCAAGGCACGCTAGAATTTTAGGATCTATTTCATATGTGATTAGGGGGATTCCCTCAATGAGCACGGGTTTATCATTGTATGCAACAACGTGGAGTATTACGTTATTATAGTTGAGGTCTGTATGATGCTTATGTCGGTACCAATCGGATGCTTTAAGATGGATTTCTATCGATCCGTGCCAGGTTAATCCGTCGAATTCAAGGATGGCGTTTTGGAAGTCCGGACCTGGTGCGTCTTGATTCCAATCTCCCGCATAAAGTATTTTTATGGCGCGTTCTGATTGGTTGCCTTTCGACGGCAATATTCTCTGATTCCACGCCCATTGCAACACCCTTTCAACCACCCTTAAATATACGAAAAAAGCCGGGCAAAGCCCGGCTTTTCGTATGTTTTTTTAAGTTTAACGCGGCAATGGATCGGTGTATTTGGTGTAATTTGGATCTGCGTTGCATGGAGCTTTGGGGTCAAAGGTTTTGGGGATGTCCGTTCCCGGTTGCATTACGATTTTCACCGTAGTTCTACGGTTCATTTGGTGCAAGGCCTCAAACTTAACTTTATCCGCCTTGAATTGATTGATGTAGGCCTCCGTTAATACTTGCTCCACCCCTTTGTCATCCGTATATTTTGCAGGCTCGCTTTCTCCTTTACCAAACGGAATGACGCGGCACGCATTATTAGGATCAATGCCTACTAAATGATTGTATACGGCTTTAGCACGGTTTTCCGAAAGTGCTTGGTTGTGAATTTCGGTGTCCCGAGCATCCGTATGAGAATACAATTCTATGATGATATCTGGATTGTCTTTTAATAACTCAACAAGGAATTTCAAAGAATCCATTGACTTGCACCATTCTTTCTTATTCTTGGAAGTAGTGTCGGTTACAAAGGTCCATTTATCCAAATGATAGCGAATTTCAGGGGTACGTAATTCAATAGGAATTAACTGAATTTCAACCACGAAACTTTTGGATTGTTCTAAAACCCCTTCTCCGTTCGGACCTTTGGTGGTTATCGTTGCGGGTTTTACCATTGGAAAATAGCGCGCTTTCGCAGCTTTGATTTCATATTCAAAACCACCGTTGATGTATCGAGGCCGGGATTTATCGCTTTTTCTATCAGCCCATTTATCCGTATATCCTTTTTTGGTTCCCTTGTTTCCATCGTTGGTCAGGCCCTCCCAAGTTTGCCCATTTTTTTCAACCACGGTAACCCGGGCACCTTCGATTTTTTTGTTTTTGTTTCCAATTTCATACACCATAACCTGAAGGTCGTAGTTTACCGGAGGGGTTGTGAAAGAATAAATATCCGGTGCATAGGTTCGATTTTTAGGGTTGGACCTCTCTGAGGTAAAATAACCGCTCTTAAGGTCTTTACGGATGGTTAACGCATAGTCATTCGCAGGAGAATTGATTGGTTTCAACATATTTTCCGGTTTCCCCCAAGTTTTGTCTACTGCAGTTTTAGATGTTTGAATGACGGCTTTGAAAATATCTAAACCACCGATTCCTGGATGTCCATCGCTTGCGAAGAAAAACAAACTATCGTCAGAGGAAAGGGAGGGGAACAACTCGTTTCCAGCCGTGTTAATGGTGGGCCCCATGTTAAACACCTGCATTGTATCCCAGCTTTTGGCTTTCTTGTCGTATTTGATATACCACAAGTCTTTTCCTCCATACCCCCCTGGCATGTTGGAAGCGAAAATAAGCATCATTCCGTCCGCTGTTAAGCATGGGTGACCGATGGAAATTTCTTCCGCAGAGAGAAACGTTGAGTCCTTTTGTTTGTCATTGATTTGTTTTTTTAACGCCCCTTTTAGGTTAATTTCATGCACGTTTTCCCATTCTTCTCCTGATTTATCAGCAGACCAAATTTCACATCCTAAATTCTTTTTGGGTTGCGAAGGACAACGTGTAAAGTACAGGGTTTTACCTTTTTTGTCCATGATGGCCGTTCCCTCGTTGTCTTTCGTGTTGATAATGTTGTTGTTATCAATGCTTTTCGCACCAACAAAATCTCCTTTTGCATCAAAATCAGCCACCCAAATATCCATAAATTTTTCACCGGTAATAGGGTCTCTTTGCGGGTTGATTACACCTTCTCGCTGCGTTCCAAAATATATTTGAGCCTCTTTTTTCTCTGAAAGAAATGGCGCCATGTCAAATTCTTTTGCGTTAAGCTTGTCTTCAGCTTTCACGTCATATTTAGATTCTTTGTCATGAACATCTGCTTGCTCAGAACAAGTACTGATTAAACCATCAATGTTGATTGAAGACTCTTTACCGCGCTTGTTTTTATAATTGGTGTAGCTTTCCTTCGCTTTTTTCAATTCACCGCTCATACGAAGCATTTCTCCGTGGTAGTAATATACCATCGGATCAACGTCATAGTACTTCAGCTCAATACTCGAACCATACCATTGGGCGGCTTTGTCGTATTGCTCCATTTTACGGTAGCAATCGGCAAGTTTAAAGGCCATGGAACCTTTTTCCGTGATGGACTTTCCTTTATTGGTCATTTTGTTGTAAGCCGCTTCTAATTTTGGCATAGCTTCGAAATACCTGCCGGAATCATAGAGTTTTACGGCTTCTGCAACATATTTGGGTTGCGGGGATTGGGCGTGAGCAAGCGTCATTACGGTAATGCATAAGACGGTAGTAAAAAGTTGCTTCATACTTGAGGTTTAATTAAAACTTGCAGTTCCGAGCAAAAATAGGAAAAGAAACATTAATATCCAAAAGGCATTTGTTCCCAAAAAGATAAAACTTCCTTAAAATTATCCGGCAGTTCCGAATCAAAACCCAAGAATTCACCGTTTTCAGGATGCTTAAATCCCAGCGTTTTTGCGTGTAATGCTTGGCCAGGAAGCAGTTTTAGAACCTCCTCGATGCGTGATTTTTGTGCCCCGGAAAGGTGGGTTTTCGGTGCCTTCATTCCCCCATATTCAGGGTCGTTAAATAAAGGATGACCAATGGATTGCATATGCACTCGAATCTGGTGCGTTCGGCCGGTTTCTAGACGGCACTCTACCAGCGTAGCCAATCCAAAATTCTTCAACGGTTGGTAGTGCGTTATCGCAATTTTACCCTCTGTTTCCGTATCATAAACGGTCATGATTTTTCGGTTTTTTATTGACCTCCCGATGTTTTTAACCACGGTTCCTCCTTCTTGAAGGTTCCCCCATACCAAAGCATGGTAAATCCTTTGCGTCGTTTTGTCAAAGAACTGTTTGGCTAAATGGGTTAGTGCATCCTCCGTTTTTGCCACGACTAATAACCCCGAGGTGTTTTTATCAATGCGATGTACGAGTCCGGGGCGCCCGTAAAAGTTATTAGGCAGGGATGGCAGATTTTCAAAATGGTATACCAATCCATTCACCAAAGTGCCGGAATAGTTGCCATAGCCGGGATGTACCACAAGCCCACTCGGTTTGTTTAAGACCAACAAAGCATCGTCTTCGTAAAGGATATTTAAGTTTAAGTCTTGTGGGATTAATTTAAGTTCCCGGACGGGATAGGGCATGACGATCGAAATGTCATCCTTTGGTTTGACGCGATGGTTGGGTTTAACCGCTTTTCCATTCACCAAAATATTGCCGTTACGGGCAGCTACCTGAATTCGGTTTCGCGATGTTTTTGGAAGCCGATCTATCAGATATTTATCGATCCGTAAAATTTGCTGTCCGGCATCTACGTGAAATCGGTGGTGTTCAAATAAGTCCTCCTCGTCATGTTCGGCAATATCATCGATCTTATTCAACACGTAAAAACTTGATGGGCGAATGCTGGTGGATTTTTGATTTTATCAGGTAATAACCTGGGGCGAGTCCTTCCACGTGGAGGATATTGCCTTGAATTTCATAGTTCTTTTGACCCGTTAATCCGAAAATCAAGTAACCTTCTTCGTCTGGATATGGACTTTCAATCACCGCTTGAATATTGGAAGGATTCGGAAATACACGGTACTTTTTTTCTTCCGTATTTTCAGTTAAGTTGAGTACAGCATCCAGTGCTGTTGAAAAGATGGGCCGAAGCATTGGCGAACCACTAAACGGAGGATTTTGCCAGGATCCACCAAAGTCTACGCTATAAAATATCTCGTTCGAGCGATCGATGTTCCGATCCAAGCCTAAATTATACCTCACAGCATCAACTTGTTTCCAACCGATGAAGAAAGAATTCGAAACAGGGACTTTGATTCCGTCGTTAAAATAATAGGAATTGAAATTATTCAACCCTTGGTTGTAGGTAGGTTGTCGGGGAGTAAACGCGTCGTCTTGATAAAGAATGTTACCCGGAACACCGTTGTTGTCTTCCCAAACCGTTAGATAAAATAATTTATTGGAAACGTCTACCACGGAGGGTACAAAATGGAGGTAAACTCCGAGCAGCGAGTCGGATTCATATGCATTGAAATGTACCGCTAGCATCGATTGCACTCCCGTTGGTCCGAAAGCAGCTTCCGCCGAGCCATCATCGTAGCTGTAATAATTATAAAAACCTTGAATAAAGGTGGTAGAATCGTTGGAAATTAAATTGGGGAATTGGGCAGAAACGGTCGTTTTTATTTCAAAGGTTTGATGGTTTCCTGGCAAAAGTTTACTGTATTGATAACCTGTAGAAAGATCGTGATAAGAAGTATAATACGTGGATGGATCATAGTTGATGTTTCCTTCGGCAAGTAAAAATCCGGGGAGGTTAAACGAACCTTGGGGACTGCCCCCCTGACGGATTTCAATTTGTCCGTTTTGATAGTTTTCGGCGGCATTACTCCCGTTATAAACTTTTATTTCTACGCCGTTTTCCATAACGTTCGAGGAAGTGTTTTTATAATGGTCCCAAGGTACGGAGGTATAGTTTTCCAATAAACTTGAAACGGGATAACAGAGGGCAAAGTCCTTGAAGAGGGTGTCATCAAAGGATGAAAGGGCACGCAGATGAACATAATCCACATGAAAATGATCCAAAGAACCGCTAAGGCCACCGTAATTTCTGAACCTAAAGCGAAACCCATCGGTAAAAAAAGCAGCCTCTGTTAAAGGGAGGTGAGCTGCTCGAAAAGGGTGTACCCCAGACCCTGAAATACCCCAAACATGAAACCATTGGTCTTGTCCCGAAGCATAAAATTCAAGAACCAAGGAATCGCCCGCTTCAGGAATGTCTCCGAGTCCTTCGGGCTGGTATAAAAAACTGAAGTAAAGGGAGTCAGCAGCTGAATAATTGGTTAAATTAATGGGTTTAGAGGTTAGACGGTCACCATAATTAGTTACCGCACTTCCGAATTGGTAGGGGTATCCGTCTTCGTCCAGTCCGTCAAACGTAACGACACCAAGAGAGCGAGGATTTACTCCATAACGGTCATTTCTTAAGGCCATGCGATCGGTCCAAATCTTGGAGGTGTCTAAAACCGTTTGAAAAAATACGGTGGCCGAATCTTGGAAAAATGCTGGGTTGGCAATCCAAAGGGTATCGCTCACATCCGGAATTCCAACGGTGTCATAAATGAAATATGGGGGGTAAACCGAAACGGGTGTAGCAATTGGCGGATAGACACTAAGGTTGTTTTGAATTAATGCAATGGATGGAAAATTAACATCCGTATAGGTTTCCGATAAGACGTCATACGTTCTTCTAAACGTAACTTGGTTGGTGTAGGTTATACCGTTTACGATCGGTTGATTGCTTAAAGCATCCAATAAACGGAAATATGTTTGCGATGTAATTCCTGGGGCATTATAATTCCCTTGAAACACTTGAAATTTATTCGTGGAAAAGTCGTCATATACCGGAAGACTCAATGTGTCGCACGCAAATACAAACATGCTGTCAATTGAAATGGATTTTACGGTGGACGGTGATTGAGGTTTACCAAGGATTGGGTTGAAATCTGGTGCCAGTTTTTCGTCATTCTGAAGGTATTGTGCATTTACCTGAACCACTAAAAGGGCAAGAAGCAGATTAAATAATTTATTCATCATTGATTTTCGTTTTCAATGTACTCATCAAAGGCTTTTCTTAAATGAATCGTGAAAGGAGTTGACTTTGGAACGGTTTGGCCTTCAATAAATTCGGGGCTCTGAATTATGACCCTACTGGCCAATGAGTCTTCTGATGTAATGCAATCTGTGCAGATATAAGTTACAGGAACCCCGAGCGTATCCAAAGTAAATCTTGCATCGGAGTAACTGATTCCATAAAGGTTAGGGATCATTACCGGTTCGCCTTGGTCATTTTCACCTACAATTAAGGTTATGGTAGATCCAACGGGCACCATTAAACCTACTTTAATCGGACGGCCTTTGTATAAAACATCCAATACTGAACCGTTTGCTTCATTGGTGGGTTTGTACCGAATCGAGATTAAAAACCCACGTTTTTTTAAACTTCGTTCTGCAAACCGTAATTGACGATTGATCAAATCGGGCATTTCCCTAAGTTCGGATCGTTTGCTTACTTGCAGTGAAATGGTCCTGCCGGATTTAACGAATAACAGGGTTTTCGAAGTGGGGCCTGGGCTCTGACTCAAGATGGTCCCACTTGGTTTTTGGGGATTATAAACGGAATCCATGATTTGGTATTCTAACCCAATGTCCTCAAGAATTAACCTTGTTTGCTCGGAGCTTTTACCGATTAGATTTGGAACTTCAATGCGTTCCCCGTGCTGGGTAGAGAAACGTAAATAAAGCATCATAATGAATACGATGGACAAATAAAACAATACCACCAGCCCTAATTGCTTTAGAAAATACTTCGATAAAACAAACGCCTTGACTTGATCGAAAAGTGACTTCATCTTAACAAAGATACGGATTAAAAGTTAGGACTGTAAGGGTGGTTTTCAAAGAAGTTCTCGATGTGTTGAACCGCATCATCAACCGAGTCAACGACCGCAAATAAGTTTAAATCCTCAGCAGAAATGTTATGTTCTTTCTTTAGCATGGTTTCTTCAACCCACGAAAGGAGACCCTTCCAATAGTCGCTTCCAAACAGTACGACGGGCCTTCTACGAATTTTTTTGGTTTGAATTAAGGTCATGGCTTCGAAAAATTCATCCAAGGTTCCAAATCCACCGGGCATGATCACAAAGGCTTGAGAATACTTTACAAAGATCACCTTTCGAACGAAAAAATAGTCGAATTCCAAATTGTGTTGAGGGTCAATGTAAGGGTTGTGGTTTTGTTCAAAGGGCAAATCGATGTTCAGCCCAACGGAAGCTCCTTTTCCTTGCTGTGCTCCTTTATTCGCGGCTTCCATGATGCCAGGACCTCCCCCAGAAATAATGCCGTAACCTCGAATGGCGAGCTTTTCTGCCAAGGCAACGGATTCCTGATAATACGGGTTTTCCTCTTTCGTTCGTGCGGAACCAAATATGCTTACGCAGGGACCAATCTTTGCCATGCGGTCGTAGGCCTCAACAAATTCCGACATGATTTTGAAAATGGACCAACTGTCGTTGCTTTTTATATCGTTCCAATCTTTACGGTTTTCCATGCTGTTTTTTTACAAATGTATTATTTGCTTAGGAATAGTCAACGCTTATTTTGTTAATTCCTAATTTAGGGTTATGAGACAGTTTTTAGCGGTGCTTCCTTTATGCATGGGGTTGAGTTCTTTTAAGGCCCAAGATTCTTTGAAATGTCGTACTATAATTACCCATTCGAGTCTAGTAGGGATAGGAACAGGTTCGTTGGTGGCGCTTCAAAGCGTTTGGTATCAACCGTATCAAAACGATGGGTTTCATTGGTTCAACGATGCGGATAATTGGATGCAAATGGATAAGCTAGGTCATGGATTTACAGCTTATGCAATGTCCAAGTCCATCAATGAACTTCATCAGTGGTCTTCAGGTAAAAAAAATCCGTGGGTGGGGGTTTCGTATGCTTTTACCTACCTGACGGCTCTAGAGGTAATGGATGGTTTCAGTGCTGGTTGGGGTTTTTCATGGCCTGATGTTGCGGCGAATTCCTTTGGTTGTGGTTTATATATAACCCAAGAAGCTTTGTGGCAAAAGCAAATAATTTATCCGAAATTTTCGTTCCGCCAAAGTCCTTATGCTAAATACCGGCCGGACGTTTTAGGTTCCGGTACAGCAGAGCAATTGCTCAAAGATTATAACGGTCAAACGTATTGGTGGTCATTGCCTATAAAGCTTGTGTTGCCTCTGCCAAAGGCTTGGAGTTTTCTATGTTTTAGTTTAGGATACGGCTGCGATGCTAAGATGGTAGGAGACCAAAATACTTGGCAAGGATTCACCGCTCGACGGCAGGTTTATCTTTCGTTGGATGTGGATTGCTCTAATCTTTTCCCGAAACACCCCAAACTTAATAAGGTTATTTCCGCATTAAACTATCTAAAGTTTCCTTTTCCATCGCTGGAGTTTTCCTCGGACAAAACCCGTTTCCATTGGTTGGGTTATTAAATAACAAAGGCTCCCGAAGGAGCCTTTGTTGTGTTCATTAAAAGCGGTTTATTGCTTCACCACTTTTTCGATGTGTGTTAAATTGTTCAAGGTAACTCGGAAGGTATAAACTCCAGTAGTCAACTTGCTTAG